>JAYELT010000134.1:39598-66868 GCA_034717715.1 Chloroflexota bacterium
CCGATAATTTACCCTGACTTCGCCCCTATGAATTGAAAACTGGTCTCGAGAGGCATTTTCAGCACTTCTTTATACAAAAAGAGAATCGTGCTAAGCGCCTGATTCTGCGTAGATGCAGCAATGTTACCGCTCAACAGCCAGGTAGGTTAGAAATTTTTCAATCTCCACAGCCCCCATATCCTTCGGGTGTTTTTTATCGTGAAAGAGTATATATTGCCGAATCCAATTGATTTACGCCCGTTCAGTTCTATGAGAGTACTGTTTTTGACGAATACTATCGCTGACTTGATCTAATAACTTTTTGGGTTTTGGTTCCATTTTTCTCGATAGTGTTACTTATCATGTATTTTCACTGCATAAAACTAATAATTGAATATTATGCACAGTATTATCGTGATAATACTGCGTGAAAGGATTTTATCATCGAAAAATTGCATTTCAATGTACAATCATGTATGAAGAGCTTTTATCAAGAAAACATCTCGCTTATCACCCCGTTAGGCCGCTTACATATTTAAAGTTAGTTCAGATAATGGGTACTAAGCCTTCAAAGAGAAAATCTTCTGATTTCAAGGGAGCGCACCGCATGGCCGAAAAGATGAAATTACCAGCCATCTTGATTTTATTAGTACTTTGTTTTGGTATCCCCACCTCAGGCATTGCGAACGGAAGCCACGATCAATTAACCGAATCGGGCAACCTGCTGCCGAACAACACCATCATCATTAGCAACGAGATAGATGCACGCTTCAGCCAGGATTTTTCATTGTTGCTAAGGCAATTGCGTTTGGAATGGGTCATCCTTGAGGGCTCCGTTTTGCCCGAATCAGTGAAGGACAAGAATCTGATTCTCATGGGCCATCCAGATGCCGCGTACACTGGCGAAATAATCCGCGGCATCCTGACGGCAGAGGAGATCGAGATACTCCGCGCGGCCACAGACCGCCACGTTGTCATCGAAAAGGAGAGCCCTTGGACGGAGGGTATGACCATCTACATCTGCTCTGGGGCAGACATGCTTCTGACGCGGAACGCGGCAGAAGAAGTGATCCGCGCCATCATCGCCGCTGCGCCGCCAACTTCCGACTGGATTCAAACCACGTTCGACGGCGAGTTGGATGAGGGTGTGCGCGACTATGTGGATCAACTGCTCTTTGAGTGGGACGCCGCCGAACTGCCGCTGGTGGACCTGACAATGGACGTTAAAGCCAGGCCCCGTGGGAGTATCTCCGCCTCTCAGGCGGTGGAGGATGTGGAGCGCCTGTTCTATCTTTTCTCCCACGGTTATTCCGGGTATGCGTTCTTCAATCAGAATGGAGAATTCGAGCAGGCAAGGGAACGCATCCTGCAAGAGCTATCGTCCCAATCCTCGTGGTCCAGCAATGATTTTTCCAGCTTACTTCACGACCATCTTAGTTTTATCGTCGACTGCCATATGACGATCGGGGATTTTCAATACGCCAGTCATCAAGATTTCTGGTATGACACGCGCCTGGAAATGACGCTGGAAAGCGGCGGATATCAGTTTACAGTCGATGACACAGCGTACACAGCAGTGTCGATCAACGGTGGTAATCCCGCTCCGTTTGTTCTTCCTTCACTCAACGATCAGGGGGAACCCATCTATCGCTTGGGCTTGCTCTCTTCAGCGGAACCGGCGCCTTTGCGGCTGACGGCTGCAAACGAAAACGGGGAGCGCCAATTTGAAATTGATCTGCAGAGATCGAATTTCACTTACTTTTCAGAAGATATATTCCGTGAGGACATCATCGGCGGTATTCCAGTGGTGCGTGTTCGTTCTTTTTCAGACCCAAATGCGGATGCGCTTAACCAATTCGTCAGAACGGCCAGCAAATATCGGGGTGAGCCGGTGATCATCGTCGATATCCGCGGCAACCATGGCGGTAACGAACGTTGGCCCATCAGTTGGATCCAGGGTTTAACCGGCGAGCGAGCGGAATCCGTGTTTATCTTTTCGGAGCTAACCAGCAAAACCACGATGGCTTCCCGCGCGAATTTGTTCAACAACTTATATGATCAAAATCCTGGTGCTACTGTCTACAAGAATGATGCAGAACGGCATACCAAAATTGTCGAGGCATTCGAAAGCGGGACGCGCCAACCGAACTGGGTGGGTCCGTACTTCCCCCAGGTGCCTTTGATCCCCAACGACACTACGGTCATCCTGGTGATAAATGGCAGTACTGCCTCTGCGGGAGAAGGCCTGATCATGCGCCTTTCACAGGCGGAGAACGTGGTGCTTGTGGGCGAAAATAGTATGGGCTGCCTCACATTTGGCAATCCTGGTGCTCACCAACTTCCACATTCGAAATTGATGGTATGGCTTCCCATCAACTTCGGTCTCTATCTGGATAAGGAATTCCGCGAGGAAGAGGGTCTAATGCCTGATCTTTGGGTGCCAGCAGCCGACGCGGTAAATTACACTGTGGCTGCCGTTCGCCAGGGGACGATCACCACCAGCCAGCCGCTGCTGTCGGCTATGCTTCAGCAGGACTTTGTCCCTGAGGATCCCTGGACCAGATTTCTCAGCCTCCGTTATGTAGGGGTTGTTGCCTTGTTTTTAGCGGGTGGCTCTGTCTGGGCCTACTTCATGCGCAAGAAGCCACGCATCGTTGCGGTGATGGGGGTCGTTTGGCTGGTCTTTGGCAGTATATGGATGATCATGAAACCAGAGAAGTCAGTTAGCTTTGGGCTCCAGCTAGTAGGCGTCGTTGGCCTGGTTTGGGGTGGAATCAATCTATTGAAAGCACGACAAGCTCCTTTAGAATCTGATGGCTGAATCAATATGGGATAACATAAGGCGATTTTTATTTGCTGTATTCGCCGTAGGATAGACGCCCTAACCCCGCGTTAACCAGACCTGCTTAGCAGCGGAGGACCGGGCGCTAAATGCCTGATTCTGTGTAGAGGCAGCAATGTTACGCTCAACAGCAAGGTAGGTTAGAAATTTTTCAATCTTCACAGCCCCCATATCCTTCGGGCGTTTTTTGTCGTGAAAGAGAATATATTGCCGAATCCAAATGATATACGCCCGTTCAGTTATATGAGAGTACTGTTTTCGACGAATACTATCGCTGACTTGATCTAATAACTTATTAAGTTTTGGTTCCATTTTTCTCGATAGTGTTACTTATCATGCATTTTCACTGCATAAAATCAATGTTTGAACATTATGCTCAATTTATCATGGTAATCACGCATGAATGAATTTATCATCGAAAAATTAAATTTTCAATGTATAATCATGCAAGGAAAGGTTTTATCAGGAAAACATCTTGCTTATCACCCCGTTAGGCTTCTAAAAAAGATGTATTCAAATGAATATAAATAGCAACCTACTCTGGCAAGCAATTTATCAATTATATGAACTACTTATTGATAGAAATAATGTTGAAAGTTCATATCAGGATTATTTTGAAAAAAATCCAATTGTTTTTATGGTTTTAGGGTTTGATTCTAGTGCATCATTCGAGAAATCATCAGGAAACTCATTACCCTATGATTCAATTAGAAAATATAAACCAGAACCAGATTTTCTTTGTAGTAAATACGATTCAGGTGAGTTGTGTGTTTTTGAGTTAAAAACTCCCTTTGCGCCAAAGATGATTGTTCGTCGCACTAAGGGAAGAAGAAAGAAATTTCGTGCTAAAGTAGAAGAATATCTTTCACAATCTACAGAATATGTAGAGTCAATTCGAGAACACGCCGATGCTAGAGATATTGTAGAGAATGTCCTAGGAATTGAACAGATTTCTTATTATAAAATCGCACTAATATATGGATTAGGGGAAGATAATGATTTGAGTGAAGTATCTCGTTTAGCCGATCAAAGGAAAATTCACACTGAGATAATTTGTTATGATGTTCTACTAAACACGTTAATAGAGCGATATTATTTGGGTAGAAGAGATTATGAACCTCGCCCAGGAATGTGTTTCGTTTATCATATTGTCATCTCCGAATATCAATTATTTCCAAAAGCATTTATTTGTGACATAGGAAACTTAGAAAAAGATCGACTTTCCGTTTATTTAACAAATGGTTATCTGGTTTTTGAAGCTGTTGATTCGAATGGGGATACTCATAAATTATCTGGTTCATTTGAAACCAATAAACCAATGTACATCCGTTTTGAATTCTCAAACGATGACGTTGGAATATATCTTTCTCTAAATATAAATAACAATGAACAAGATGTTCGAATAGGAAATGTTCAATTGGAGTACAGCCCAGATATCTCGTCATTTTATTTGGGCTCAGATATAGAAGGTAAAAATGGTGCCTGTTTTCAATCTCTTGAGCACTATTTATCTTCAAATACTATGGAAATAATTCATAAATTGGGTTCCTATCATTACTTTCTACAAAAAACAAAAACTCCAAATGGTTGTGTTGAATTTGATGGAACTAAATTTCTCTTTCGAAATGAATCTGGTGATTTGATTCAGATAATTGATTCTCAAAAACCGATATACCGAGAAAAATTTGGCTATAAATAATCAACGCCTAACCCCAATTGCACCTGACCTGCCGTTGGCAGGAGAGTACGCGAGGGCATTTTGTAGTCTGAAATTCTGAATTACAATAGTTGAGAACTCAAGGGCAGGTCAGGGTTGAGACTGCGAGAGAAGTATCGAGATGTAAAATCTCGGATTGTCCACATCGGCAGGCAGGTGAATATCTTGTTAGATTGCTATTGAGAGCCGTGTAAATAGACAAAATAAGCATTGTGTTTGATGGGATGCAAAAAAGACTGATTTAGTGGGCTTTGTGATACCCAACCAAAAAAGCTAATCTGTTCATAATGAACACATCTCTGTCTTGGAGAAAATGAGTTCACCCAATTTTGGGGGTTATCAAGACTTGTCTGTACCGTTGATATGCGATAACTTTTCAGAGAGATTTGTGATCTGCTTTTCAAGCTGCTGTTGCCGGAAACTTACAGTAACATCAGCCTGGGTCCGCTCAATGATGCTACGGGCGATATCCGTTCGACGGCGCAAGCCGTAGGTCAATGCATCCGGAAAGTCCATTGTTACCAACTGCGCATAAATATCATCCATCACATCAAGCAAACGTTCCACCTCTGGTGAGTGACCACCGCGCATAATATCCATGACTCTTCTGCGAAGCTCGCCTACAACTTCAGACATGCCATTTAGGTATGTAGAGTATTCAACTTGCAAATCTTCTGCAGTTGGCCAGTCTTTTTCCTGAATGGTTGCAACGGTGAGATGGGCTTCGCAGTATTCCTTTAGGGCATCCTGGGCATAACCTGAGAAGTAAAGGTCTGGATCTTCAGATAAGCCATCCCTCAAAGCCTTCGCCAATATATCAGCTTCCGATAAATGTTCAAGGGCAAGATCGCTTTCATTGCGGTGAATTGCGCGAATTGCCCTGGCCGAGTGACGGGTCAGGTTCCTGCTTTGTGAGAGCGCTTTATCTCTGATTTGATTTTTCCGCTCAAAAAACGACCTGATTCGTTCAGAAAGGGCATCAAGATATGCGCCCATTACTTATCCTCCGGGTTATTTGACGGCCGGAAGAGATCATCCGCCAGAGTGTGTTTTCCAGGAATGTTGATTTCACCGAACTTTGTCTCATAGCGTTTGATGTTCTCAGTCAACGCTCGTAAGAAAAGCTTGGCGGCTATGGGAGACATCACCAGGCGTGCATCGACCTCCGGTTTCTTTACACCGGGGAGCAAAAGTGAATAATCGAAAACAAATTCGGACGCGGTATGAGAAATCCGGGCGAAATTGACATACTTTGATTCCAAATCATCCGGAAGTTCAATCGACGGTATGGATTTTTTGGGCATGTTCTCTCCCATTTAGAAGGGGATTTCGTCGTCTTCAACGTCTCCCTGTTCATCACCTGTGTTTTGAGTGGAACCACCACCTTCACCACCGCCAGGAAGGAAGCGGACATTCATTGCGGTGACTTCATAGGATGAACCCATTGAACCATCTTTACGGGTGAAAACGCGAGGTCCGCCAGATTGTGGATCCGGGCGTAAGCGACCAACCACCAGCACAGGACGGCCTTTGCTGAGGTATTGATTGCATGATTCTGCCTGGGCACCCCAAACCGAGATTCGGAACCAGGTTGTTTCATCCACCTTTTGTCCGGCATTGTTCGTGTATGACCGTGAGGAAGCAACAGAGAAGCTTGTTACCGCCTTTCCGCTGGGGGTGAACCGCATGACGGGGTCGTTGCCCAAATATCCGACGATTGTAAGTTGTTGATACATTTTATTTCCTTTTCCTCTTGTGATATGGACTATTTCTATTTTACATCATTAATGACAATTATAAATCACCAATCTTGTGCATACCAGCGCAGGTAGTGTTCCAAATGGCTTGACCAGTAAGATTCTGTGTGACCATTCTTGAACATATACCATTCATGGGGAATGTGATTTGCGTCTAAAAGGTTCGCAAATGTTTGGGCTGTTTCCCATTCCTGGTCATTGCGACCAATGTCTATGAAAACCCTGGGCTGGTCTTCTATTAGCTCTTGGCTCAACCAGAGATTGATGCTGCCGTTGTAAGCCTGAAAAAGCGGCAAGCTGTGAGCACCTATTGCGCTGAAGAGCTGCCTGTGTTCGAATCCGATTTGAACTGCCCAAGACGCGCCTCGAGAAACACCCCCAATTGCCCTGTGAAGTTTGTCTGGTATGGTCTTGTAATGTGCATCCACCCATGGGATGAGTTCCTGGGAGATAACATCAGGAAATTGTGAAATTTGGGGAGGCTCAGAAGTTGTTTCATTAGGGAGGATAATAATGAAGGGGATGATTGAGCCTTTTGCGATCATTGAGTCCATATTATCCACCAGCCCAATCCGTAGCCATTGTTCATTGGTATAGGATAATCCATGCAGCAAGTAAACAACAGGGTAGTCTTGTTGAGGGTTGATGTGATAACAGGGTGGAATGTAGACCATAAACTCAAAGGTTGTCCCCAGCAGCTCGCTTTCAAAATGACTGTTTTCTATTTCACCACCTGATGCCAAACAATCTATGGTGGTGGTGGTAGTGGGACTTGATGTCTCTGGTAAGGAGGTCGCTACTGGTATTGTTGGCGTTGGGTTTTCCGATATAGTGGGGAATGTGTAGGGTTCTTTTGTCGGGAGTATGTTACTCGGTGTACAAGCAGCGGAGTTCAGGGTTATCAGCAACAGTAATAAAGGCATGATGAATGTTGCTGGATAAGATTCAGCGACATCTTGACGTTTATACATACTTCGGATTATACTCTTATCTGGCGGGGTGTAGCGCAGTCGGCCAGCGCGCCGCGTTTGGGACGCGGAGGTCGGCGGTTCAAGTCCGCCCACCCCGACTTTGAATAAGATGGGAAGGCGAGCGATGGCGGATCATGCGTTCACCTTGCCATTTTTTGGTCATATACTTCAACACGATAAATTGGGTAAGAATTTTGTCGAAACCATTTCTATCAATAGTCATCCCAGCACATAATGAAGCGAAACGCTTGAGTCCATCACTCGAGAAAATTGATGCATTCTTATGCCGTCAAAATTACTCTTCTGAAATCCTGGTCGTAGAAAACGGCAGTCAAGATGAAACCCTGGTGATTGCGCGATCTTATTTAGGAAAGATTAAGAATTTACGCATTTTCTCTGAAGAGATGCGGGGCAAGGGTCTGGCTGTTAAACGCGGTATGCTGGAAGCCCAGGGTGAATATCGTTTTCTGTGTGATGCTGATCTGTCAATGCCAATTGAGCAGGTAAACCGCTTTCTTCCACCTGCATTAGATTCGGTTGATGTTGCCATTGGCTCACGGGAGGTTCAAGGTTCCCGCCGCTTTGATGAACCAGGTTACCGTCACATGATCGGCCGCATTTTCAATGCGATGGTACGCTGGTTGGTTTTACCTGGTTTACAGGATACACAATGTGGGTTCAAGTGTTTCAGGGGAGAAGTAGCGGACAACATTTTCCCATTGCAGACCCTGGATGGTATGTCTTTTGACGCGGAAGTGCTCTTCATTGCGCGGAAAATGGGCTACGAAGTCCAGGAGATTGGTATTGATTGGGTTTTCAACGCAGATAGTCGGGTACGGTTGGTGGAGGATTCCATGCGTATGGCTTTTGACCTGCTGACAATTCGCTGGCATGCCCTGCATGGGCGGTATGAGTCCCCGAAAAAGATTTGACCGTTCACTGCTGCCTGAACGCCCCGATCTCACCTTTGAGCGAAATTTATGGGATGAGGGATTGTGCTTTGTCGCTGGTGTGGATGAAGCCGGGCGCGGAGCTTTAGCTGGGCCTGTCGCTGCTGGTGCTGTTGTACTCCCTTCAGACTTCTCTAACTTAGCCGAAAGGTTAAAAGGTGTAAAAGACTCGAAGGTGATGACGGCTAAGGATCGCGATGTCTGGGCACTGGCGATCAAAGACATTGCAGTGGACTGGGGCGTTGGTTTTGCCTCCGCAGATGAGATTGACAGGATCGGCATTGTTCCAGCAACCTACCTGGCAGTGAAACACGCGCTGGCACAGGTCAAATGTTCTGTTGAGCATATTTTGGTAGATTACCTGACCCTTCCTGAAGTGAGGGTTGCCCAGACGCCACTGGTCAAAGGGGATGCACGGTCATTGTCCATCGCTTCTGCCGCGGTTCTGGCAAAAACTTCTCGAGACGCTCTCCTGGTTCAGATGGATGAGGAATTCCCCGGGTATGGTTTCGCCAGCAACAAGGGGTATGCTACCAAGGCGCATCGAACCTCAATTAGAAAACTGGGTCCTTGTGAACAGCATCGACGCTCATTTTCACCAATTATGGCTTATTATTCGTTGTTCCCTCCTGATCAATTAAAGAACAAGTAGATTTGTTTGTCACCCAACAAGAAAATACATAAAATAAGGTGTCCTGGTATGGTCTCGGCATTAAATGAAATTTATTGCTTTGAGCGGAGTGCGTTTTATTTTTTTTAGGTGACTATGTTCCCCAATCGCGTAAATATAAGAAGTCGTACCCAATCGTCCGTTCGGAAAGTTTGGCAATGGGCGGCATCACCCTTTTGAAGTGATTTTGCCGCATTCTCCGCATAACCTGTTCCACAAATACCCTGTCAAAACCTTCCTCAATACAGGTTTCAGGGCGATAGCGCTGATCGACTAATAAATACAATAGCTGATCAACGTCTGCATAGGTGAAACCCAATTCACCCTCATCGGTTTGCCCCTGCCACAGGTCAGCTGAGGGTGGTTTTTGAATGACTTCCTCAGGCACACCTAATGCTTTGGCAAGCTGGCGTACCTGGGTTTTATAAAGATCACCGATGGGTTGAAGAGCGGCAGCGGAATCACCGAAAACTGTTGAATATCCCAGGAGCATTTCTGTTTTATTGCTGGTACCCATCACCAAACCTTGAAAAGCTACGGATTGATCATACAAGATGATCATTCGCATGCGTGCCATGATATTACCCGCGCGGACCTTGTTCATATCATCGTAGTGATTAATGAGAGGGTCTACCATGTTTGTGATCTCAATGGTCATCGATTGCACACCCAGGTCATCAATCATTGTTTGGGCATCTTTTAAGGTTTCCGGTGGTGATGTTTTGTATGGCATTCGCAGCGCCAGGACATTTTCCGGCCCCAGGGCTTTGGCAGATAGATACAAGCTAACAGCGGAATCAATACCCCCCGATACGCCCAGTAAAGTTTTGTTAAAACCAACTCGGTTCAATTCGGATTTGATGAAACCCGTCAGGATCTTTTCAGTTAATTTAGTATCTATGATCAGGTCAATCATGTCTCACACAGTATTCTTTCTAATTCGCGCTGTACCAGACTCGTGCGTTCATCTCGCAACAGGGGTAACTTAGCGCGTGAACGATGCAATTGATTAAGATCAATTTCTGAGATGGTTAGCGCCGAGTCAAAATCAGGTGCACGCACAACAAGCTTACCATCTGGATCGAAAATCGTGGATCCACCCCAGAAATTTAGCCCATCCTCAAATCCTACACGGTTCGTATGGGCGACAAAAACCGTGAAAAAGCCAGCATATGCACGGTTGGTGTGTTCGACCCATGTAGAACTTGTTAATCGGGGGTTGTTCTCTAACCCGCGGCCGGGCGAGGCAGAGGAAAATAAGAGAACATCCGCACCATCCAGCCAGAGTAAATAGGGTAGGGAAGCATGCCAGAAGTCCTCACAGATCAGCATACCAAACCGTCCGAATTTTGTATCGAAAGCACGAACCGAATCACCCCAGGCAAAGAATCTACCTTCGTCAAACATGCCATAAGTTGGCAGGTAGACTTTGTTGTGAATGTGTAGAATCTGACCTTCTGACAGGTAAGCGGATGCGATATAAAATCTATGGCGTCGATCTTCGTGGACGAAACCCACCATTAGATCGATATCGCGGCTGGCTGTCAGCAGGTCATTAAATACGGGGTCGTCTTGATAGGGGCGAAGTGCCGAAGCGACTGCCAGATCTTGAAGTGCATAACCAGTTAGTGAAAGCTCGGGGAAGATGACAAGATTAGCATCTTGAGCCTTTGCGTTTTCAATTATTGTCATGTGTTGCTGTAGATTGGCGGCAACGTCACTAAGTTTGGTGCTGCATTGTGCCAGTGCGATTCTTATTTTCATGGATCAACCATTCATAATGATTATTTATCAATAGTGTTATTTTACTTGCTTTTTATTAAGAGGCTTTTATCTGGTTGCGTGTATAATGATTTTATAGAAATCTCATCTCACCAAAGGTTGCGAGTGATAATAGGCGAGGGTCAAAAACTTTCAATAAATTCGAAAAAGGGCTGGTCGATAGAGAAGGCTGATTGGCGAGATTATACACAATTAAACCAGCTGGAGCGCGCTTGTTTTCCGTCTGAAGATATCTGGTCTTTTTGGGATTTGATCGGTGTTTTGACATTACCCGGGTTGATCCGACTAAAGGCGGTGGTCGATGGTCGGATGGTGGGTTTCATTGGTGGTGAGCAAGAGCCTGCTCGTCGGAGGGGTTGGGTAATCACACTTGCAGTCTTGCAGGCATTTCGACGAAAGGGGATCGCCCTGGCTTTGTTACAAAGGTGCGAAAAGGATCTAGCTATGCCAGTCATTCGCCTGAGTGTACGGGCATCGAACGAAAAAGCGATTGGATTGTATGAGCTTGCCGGTTACAAGATATCTGATCGCTGGAAAAAGTATTATATTGGTGGAGAAGACGCGTTGGTTTTCGAAAAGCGACGTTGACATCCCAGCTAACTCGGTTTATACTGAAGTCACATAAACACCCTACGAAAAGGATCGCATGCAGAGATCATTTCAAAAAATTCAATACCAACGCACGCCAGGAAACCCTGCGCGTGCTGTTTTTTTATTTCCCTTCCTATAGAAAGGACTAGTAAGCTATGGATTATGGATTGATTGGAAAAATCGAGAAAGCCAAACGTTATGCAGAAGAGCGTGACCGAATTGAATTTACGGAGTTTAAAGTTACATTTAAAGGTTCGAATAATGACCACTCAGTCACATATAATAAAGGGCAGTGGCAATGTAATTGCGATTTTTTCCAAACTCGCGGCCGCTGCAGCCATACCATGGCATTGGAGATAATCCTGGAAGACATGGTGGAGATTGCCAAGGTTGGTTGATTTCGTTACGTTCTTTATAAGATAATTGCAACAAGCCGTGAGAAATCACGGCTTGTTTTGTGATCTGTTGATAATCTGTAAATCTGGTATTAAGACATCCCTAAATATTCAGTACTTAAAATAGCCTTTCTAAGGAAACCATGCAAAAATCCACCTTGGAAACGCTTTATTCGTTTTTTCCAGCCAGGCTTCAATTCAAAATCTTTTATTGCCGCCGATCACCATTCAGGTGGCTGCCAGGGAGCGGTGATAAGGCGGGTTTGCGGCTTCAAGTTATCTAAAACAGACATGTCTTCATCATTCAAATCAAAGAAAATATCGGCATTCTCCACGATCCGTCCTTCATGGGTTGACTTTGGAATGACAACGACATTGTGATTGATACACCATGCAAGCATTACCTGCGCTGCTGATTTGTTATGCTTGCTGGCGACTTGGTTAAGGGTATCCTGATCCAGGAATTTTGCCCGGGCAAGAGGGCTGTAAGCTTCAATCTGGATATGTCTATTCTGGCAGTAATCCAGCAACTCTTTCTGATAAAAGAATGCATGGAATTCCACCTGATTCGTACTGGGTACGACGTTGACTTCTTGTATTAACTGTTCAATTAAGTTGGGGGTGAAATTACTGACACCAATACTTCGGCACAGGCCTTGCTCTTGGAGTTCTACCAGCATGTGCCAGGTTTCGATGGTAAGGTTAAATTCTTTGATATTTGGCCAATGAATGAGAAGCAGGTCTACGTAATCAGTTTGAAGGTCCTTCAGACTTTGCATAAACGACTGCCTCGTAGGTATATAGCCATGGTTAGGATTATTGATCTTTGTAGTGATAAAAATCTCATCCCGTGCACAACCGCTTGCTTTCCAACCTAGTCCCACCTGTTTTTCATTATTGTAGCCTTGAGCAGTATCAATTGAAATATAGCCATTTCTTAGGGCTGTTTCAACCGCAAATTCGCAATCTTTTCCCATGGACTGCCAGGTGCCCAGCCCCAAAAAGGGGATCTCTGTGCCGTCATTCAAAGTTGTTCTTGATGATATTGTCTTTTTCATTCTATCTGGAATCCCTTCTCTTTCCTTTATCGAATATCCTAATTTTACCAGTCGATTGGGGTGATTTACCCACAATTTGCAGGAAGGTGAAACCAAAGCTGTACGCAATTCAATAGGCATCACAAAAATGTTATTATCTGGATGGACGTCATTCGTCCTCATATAGCAAACAGCTTCACAGGTATATTATCGTGACAGTTATGAAAAAAGTGACACATGATCATGTGCTGGATGCGTGTTAGCTCAAATGGCGAATTGGTTAAAATTCAATTAACTCAGCACTGGTTGTACATCCTGGGATACTGGCGTTTCATTGCCGAAATTTTGGATCTATCTTAAATTTAAACAACTGACCAGGATCGGTTTTTCTGCTCTGTGTATGCAATTTGATCGAAAAAGTGAGGATTGTCATGAATACGCTTGAAGCCCCTATCATATTTAAAGCCCATGAAAGTCATATTAATGACTTAAAATTTCCGCCGGATGGCCAAACTTTACTTACTGTGGGCATGGATAACACTATAAAGCTATGGTCAGTTCCCGATAGGACTCTTATGAGGACCCTTTCCGGGCATGAAAAGAGCGTCAATAATTTAAGTTTGACCTTAGATGGCACAAGGCTGATCACCGCTTCGAGTGACAATACCATCCGTATGTGGAATATGAACACGGGGAGCGAAAGCCGCCAATTTGATGTGAAAGGGAACCATGCACGACTCTCACCTGACGACAGCTGTCTTGCAGTTGTCAATAATCCCTCGTTGACTCACAGTCGATGAAGATTGACCAATTTGTAGATCTGAGTCCCAAAGGGGTTTACTGTCTTGCGTTTTCGCCTGATGGTAGATGGATGGCTAGCGAGTACGAGTTTGGGCGTTAATGCCTCAGACAAAGGGCTGTGGGTTGTGTTGGATAAAAATAACAACTACGGTGATGTTGAGGTGCCTTTTCCTTTTTTTGAATGATGGGATATGATAAGGAAAATAAAATCGAGTAGATGAGTGTAATGTATGGCATATGAGCGATTTCTTGACCGTAAGGTACAGCCGGATCAGGCGATGATAAACAGCCAGATTGGTGAAATGGTTCTTCCCGTATGGGAGGATGTGACAGATCACCTGCAGAGGGTTTTTCCAGGTTGCCAATCTGAGATGATTTATTACAGTGTGCAGCACGGTTGGGGAATTCGTTATCGCCATGAAGCGACCTTGCTTTGCACACTCTTCCCTGAGCGAGGTGCTTTTACCGCTTTGATCACGCTTGATCCGAGGGAGGATGCGGCAGCACTTGAGAAAATTAATTTCTTCAATGCCCGTATACAGGAGATACTGAATCAAGCATCAACTTTGTCGCAGGGCAGATGGCTTTGGATACGTATTGAGGATCATACCGATTTTGTGGGGTTAAAGTTGTTATTAGATCTCAAGAAACGATAGAGCCCTTGCAGAGAAAATAACTTAGGTCAAAGTCATCACAGATGTAGGTCCAAAAATCTTTTCCTTTTTTCTAATGAAGCGGAAGAGCTTTTTTTGATGTGACCCTATGTGTAAAGTTGGGTTTATGTTAGAATCATTAATCCTATAAGAAAATTACATCTGTTTTAATCTTCAGATTCTCCGGATTAACAGGTACCGAATGTTCTGACATCTAAAAAAGCAACGATCCTAAGCAAGCGAATTTTACTCATAAAATTACACTCTAATGTCACTCACCAAGGGCATCAAGCTGCTTAAGACATGAGATTTCTGGTTAACAACCAAATTCGAAAAAGTTGATCAATTGTCGGTCAAACGCACACAGATAGCGGAAATTCTTCTCTAAGAAATTTTTGAATGGTTTATTCTAAGAAAGGAGAGAAAACCTATGATATCCGAAACACAATTTATCATAAGGATCCTTGTTGCAGCTGGTTTAGGCGCAGCTGTCGGACTTGAGCGAGAACGTCAAGATCAACCTGCTGGACTTCGAACCCATATCATCCTTGTGATTGGTGCCGCAATGGCAATGGTGCTTTCCGCCAACCTGGGGTATCTCTTTGCCAGACCTGGTTTGCCTGCAGACCCAGCCCGTTTAGCGGCCCAGGTGATTTCTGGGATCGGTTTTTTGGGTGCTGGCGCAATACTTCGTTATGGCTTTACGGTTAAGGGATTGACAACGGCGACATCACTGTGGACAATGGCGATCGTTGGGTTGACGGTAGGTGCAGGCTACTATTTGGTTGCTGTAGTCGCTACGGCACTCATTTTAGTGGTGCTTGTCTTGCTAAATGTGATTGAAAAGCGGTTTGTTCGGACGTCCATTTCTCGATTCATCACAATTGGGGCAAGCCCCCGAAAGGGCCTGGTGAAAGCTATTCGAAAAGTTGTGGAGAAATTTGCAGACGACATTCTTAATTTCACCATTCAGAAGCACGTCAAAGATAAACGTTTACGCATCCAGGTGGTCGCAAAAATCTCCAAGGATCAGAACCTGGAAAAACTGATTGAGGAGATTTCAGATATCGATGGTGTTCGAAGTATGAAGGTTGAGTAATTTTTTCTGAAGGTCATAAGATCCACTTGGCAGCTGGTGGATCTTATTTTTTCTGGTGCAATGCAGCTAATCTGTCTGCATTTTCATAAGGGAAAACTAAGCGCTGGCGGTCAGCATCAGGGATGGGGTGGTCGAAATTCAGCTGGATTGATTCAAAAGTCGCCAATATACTAGCCAGCTTTTTACAAATATAGTCCCTACAACCCGCACAATTTTCCAGCCCGCGTGCCGTCACACAGGGTTTCACCTTACATTCGCTGTCTATGGTTGGCTTCCCATCGGGGAAACACCCGTCACATTCGATATCTTCAGGGGAAATACGAAAACCAAAATAGGTATGCCATCCATCGCTGAGGATTTGCCGGTTTTCAGGATGTATTTCAATATTTGGACGATACGCCAGGCATAGATCGCAGCGCATCCCACATAAACTAAGAACAGTTTCTATTATTTTCTCCTTACCACTTGCCTGCATATTCGACACGAAAAGGAATGCTGTTAGCAGCCGTCAGTTGATATCGCAACTCAACCAATTGGCGGATATGCAGCAGGTCATGGGCGAGCCAGGATGCCAGCATATCCCCTGCGGTGAGAGCTCCCCAGGAAAATGTGACCTTTGAATCCCAATTCGGTTCAGTTAGTTCCCCCAACCACGTAATGGAATTTGCCCGTTCCCTCTCGAAGTTTCGCAGGGTTTCATTCAGTTTTCGCTGGTTGTATGTCCTTTCTTTTATCCATCCCTGGGGATCAATTTCAGGCCAGGGTTGATCTGGTGTGAAAAGCATATGTTCTGAATGACGCCTGAAATCGAATACCTCCTCATCCACAAGGTGATTGAGCACTTCCAGGATGGACCAGCTATCAGGGTCTGGTTTCCAACGGGCAGTTTCCTCAGTCATATCTGCCACCAATGACCTGATCGACACGCCCTGCTGATGGAGTTGTGCAATTGCTTTTTTAAGATCCATCATAGCTCCTTATTGTCTCATATAATTTCTCCAATATAGCAATCATACCAAAAGTGTCCATTTTACAATATTCTTTCATAGCTTCCCTGATCTCAGCCTGGTTTTCGATTGGGATTTTGCCGGTTTGAAATCGGTACCAGGTCAGCATGGTTTCCTCACCATTGCTGATGACCAGGTCATTGTATTGAAGTTCAGGACATAAGGCGGGGAGCACGGCTTTAAGGGATGCGCTCCCATGAAAATCAGGGTGCACATAATGGCCATCCTTAAAGACACGCATCAGGTCATACAATCGTTCATTGACTTCCAGGAGTTGTTGCGCATATTGGGAATAATGCTTTGCCATATCCCTATTTCGATGGGCTTCAAAACTCTGATTCCAAACCACCACCGATCCTTGAGGGCCGAGATGGTCAAATAAATCGGGCACGAGTTCTGGAATTGGGTCCTTTGGCTCTGTGAGCAAGCACTCGAAGTGCTGGGGTTCTGCCCCGGGATGATTGATCACATGCAGTGAATATTGGTATACAATATGCTCATATGGGTGGTAACCGTGGAAAAGCGGGATTGCAGGATTGAAGGTTTCGTAATCTAAAAAATGGAGCGGGTATTGCAGATTTGCCAAGGATGTTTGAATAGCCTGATACGATACGATTGGCTGGCCGGACTTGACAGCCTTAAAGTGTTTTCGCTGAACCTTGTTGAGATTGAATGATGGCGGAATGTCTTCAATTGCCGTGATGCCCATCTCTCGCAGTTGAATTGCCTTCTTGCCGATATACGGAATATTGTAGATTGGATTCTCAGGTAGCCGGGGATGGCAGAGAGATGGACATGGACAGGAGC
Organism: Chloroflexota bacterium; assembly: GCA_034717715.1. Classification (GTDB taxonomy): domain Bacteria; phylum Chloroflexota; class Anaerolineae; order Anaerolineales; family Anaerolineaceae; genus Brevifilum. The sequence continues at coordinate 56,657 of JAYELT010000134.1, forward strand.
GGGGTTTGCTGCATGCAAAACTTCTTTGCGGTACCTCCATTTGGGTCACAGTCCAGGCTTGCTCTCTCAGCCTGGCAATTGTGTCTCGATGCTTTTCCACATCTTGTGTGAGTCTTTCCACAGTGAAGAATCCGTCAACTCTAAAGTTGTCTTGGTGAAGATAAGTTTTATCGATATGCAGAAGATACACATCGCGCAGATTCAGGCTGGTTTCAAGCACCAATAATTGAAATGACAGATCATATATGTGGCGCTTGTTGATGGATGTAGAGGACTTTATTTCATACAAATCATAGGTTTTTGCATCAATGTCGAGTATCAGGGCATCGGCACGGATCTTGTATTGGCTGGTTTCATAGCTTGGCTGCCAGATTAATTGGGCATTGGTGTAGTGGGGAAGCAAGACATCTTCAAGGTAGGTGTGGCCGAGAGATTCAACCTGATGGCCTTGCTGGGATAGATGCTGTTCGTACAGGGTGGGTGGCCTGGTTTCTAATTGATTGTGGGCAGCTGCCCATAAGTGCATGGGGGCATTTAAGTACAGCATGAAGTCCGTTTTTGTAAGCATGATTAATCAGCTCTTTTCTAGGCGCAAATGATCTTGAAGTACAGCATATCGAAACGGCTCCATCCTTGATATACCCTTTCTTTTTATTGATCGTTTGTATGGATTTTTCCTGTTTTAGGAGATGCTTGCGATCAAATCGGGTAGCTGACACATCTCTGTGATTTCGAAGAAACCAGATTGCAATTTGTCGAAATCTGGCACCATTTCGTGTTCCCAGGTGGTATCTGCAGGGATAAGAACGGCTTTTCCCCCGAGTTGAAGGATTGGGAGTATATCCGAGCGAAGTGAATTGCCGATCATCAGGAAGTTTTTTAGATTCAAATGATATTTTGACAGAATTCTGCGATAGGAATCAGCGGTTTTGTCGTTGACGATCTCAACCAGTGAAAAATAGTCTCTTAACCCGGAGCGTTCGATCTTATTGGTTTGATCCAGCAGGTCACCCTTGGTTATGATCATTAATGAGTATGCTTGGGATAAAGTTTGCAGTGTTTCTGCTACGTGGTGGTGCAGTACTATTTCTGCTTCCAGCATGGATCGACCGATGGATAGGATTCTTTCGATCGTTTCCCCTCGCATCTGACCTTCAGAAACCAGGAAAGCTGTTTTGATCATTGAAAGGACGAAGGCTTTTACCCCATAGCCATATAAAGGCAGATTGCGCATTTCTAGTATATTAAGCTGTTCAGCAACGGTATCCGCTTGTGCCCATTCGGCCAGGATCTCTTTTAATTCTTCTTGCGCATTATGATAATAAACTTCGTTGTGCCATAGGGTATCATCGGCATCGAATGCGATCATCTCGATCATGTGTCAGCTACCTTCTTAGAGAAACAAGTTATGGAAATTATACTGGCTGTTGATAGCATTTTTTTAATCCGAGTAGAAAGAAATTCAGAAGTATACTAAAGGAAAAAATTGAAATAGTTAAACGAGGTGATTCGATGGTAGATGAGAACAGGAAAAAGCCCACCCGGAACCTGGCGTTGGAGCTTGTTCGGGTTACGGAAGCAGCTGCTTTGGCAGCAGGGCGTCATTTCGGTCGGGGCGAGAAAATAGATGCAGATGGGGCAGCTGTGGACGCGATGAGGCTTCTGATTAACGAGATAGACATGGATGGCAAGATCATCATCGGTGAAGGTGAGAAAGATGACGCACCGATGCTCTATAATGGCGAAATGGTCGGCAACGGAGAACCGCCGTCCCTGGATATTGCTGTTGATCCTGTTGAAGGAACAACCCTGGTCGCTAAGGGTATGCCAAACGCGATCGCAACCATCGCTGCTGCACCGCGCGGCACAATGTTTGATCCTGGCCCTTTATTTTACATGGATAAGATCGCGGTTGGTCCGGAAGCGAGAGATGTAATTGACATAAATGCGCCCATCATAGTTAACCTTGGGAAGATCAGCAAGGCTAAAGGGATGGATGTGGGTGAGTTGACAGTGGTCATCCTTGACCGTCCCAGGCACACAGATCTGATTAAAAACGTGCGAGCTTGCGGCGCACGTATTCGTTTGATCCCTGCAGGAGATGTGGCTGGTGCTTTAATGGCTGCCTGGCCCGGCACAGGTATTGATGTTTTGATGGGTGTCGGCGGAACGCCAGAAGCGGTATTAGCTGCTTGCGGTTTACGGGCTATGCGTGGGGCAATGCAGGGAAAGCTTTGGCCTCGAAATGAACAAGATCGGATAACAGCACAAAAGGCAGGGTATGACTTGTCGAAGGTTTTAACGCTGGATGATCTCGTGTCATCAGATGACACATTTTTTGTGGCAACGGGAATCTCTGATGGACCGCTATTGGATGGGGTCAGTTATTCAGAGGGTTATGCGCACACTCACAGCCTGGTTGCTCGAGGGCAGACCTGCACTGTGCGTGAGATTGTCGCGCACCATCATCTTGGGACACTTACCAAGATCAGCTCGATTGCTTATTAGATTGGGCTTATTTTTGAGGTCAAACAGCTTTGGTTGAAGAAATATTTTGACCTGGCGACTCTATCTTGCTCCTAACAGCAGTTCGATTACCAATTGGTCCAGGCGCTCATAACCCATTGGACGGGCAGCCAAGTCTTTGCGGTCAAAAGGATAAGCCTTGAGGGCTTGGGCTTTTTCGGGTGTGTACTGTCCGGTGAAACGGAACATTTCACCATTATCGGCGTTGATTTCCGCTAAAAGTGATTGAATTTCCTGGTCCTGGCCGAACTGTTCCGCTTTTTCTTTAAGGATCAGGTAAGTGCGCATACAACCCCTGGCGAAATCTTCGACACCCGCATAACTTTCCGTGCGGTACGCATGGGCATCAAAATGGCGGCTGCCGGTATAACCTGAATCTTCTAGAAGTTTGACCAGGAAGAACGCACTTTTAATGTTCACCGAACCGAAGCGATAATCCTGGTCATAGCGGCCAAAGGCCTGATCATTTAAATCGATATGGAATAGCTTACCTGCATCGATTGCCTGCGCCACGGCGTGGGTAAAGTTCAAGCCTGCCATGTGTTCATGGGCGACTTCCGGGTTGACACCTACCATCTCTGGATGGTCCAGGGTTTCGATAAAAGCCAGCATATGCCCTGTTGTGGCGTTGTAGATATCCCCTCGAGGTTCGTTGGGTTTTGCTTCCAGAGCAAATTTCAGAGGGTAGGCCTGATCACGCACGTACTCGCACAGGTAATTAATGGCTTCTCGTGTACGCTGGATGGCTGCGAGAGGATCTTTTGCTGCATCTGTTTCGACACCTTCGCGACCGCCCCAAAAGACATATACCTCTGCGCCAAAACTAGCCCCCAGATCAATCGCCTGCATCGTCTTCTGCAGCGCGTAAGCGCGCACCTTTGGATCGTTTGATGTGAATGCGCCATCCTTGAAAGCAGGATCATAAAAAAGATTGGTGGTTGCCATGGGGACTTTTAACCCGGTTTCAGCCAGTGCCTTGCGGAATTCTTTTAGAATGGCTTCTTTTTCGGCAGGGGTGGCGTCAATAGGGAGGAGATCATTATCGTGGAAGTTAACACCATACGCGCCTACTTTTGCCAGTAAGTACACCAATTCTGCTGGTGTCTTGCGCTCTCGAACAGGGGCACCAAATGGGTCCCCACCGACATTTCCCACCGTCCATAAGCCAAAGGTGAATTTATCTTGTGGTTTGGGTTGATAATTATTTGCCATTACATCCTCTATGTGTGTGATAAGGTTCCTAATGATGATTTGCCGACTTTTTGTTCCATTATACACTAGACGGAACGAGCATCTGGCAAAGGATTAATGGGATTCAGAGATTTATTCGATAAGCTTAATATATATATACAGGCTAATATTAACTTGGAGGAACAAATGTCTTTAGCTGAAAGATCAACCCGTTATCTCGATTACCTGGAAGATTGGTTAGATGCTTTGCCTGTTCTACTTCTTGAACGCGCCATACCTGACCCCGAAAGAACTGCCATCATTTCCGTGGATGTGATCAACGCCTTCTTATACGAAGGTCCGCTTTCCAGCCCACGGGTGGCGGCTATTGACAAGCCGATAACCCACTTGATGATGGCTGCCTGGAACCTCGGGATGCATGATATTTTACTGTTGCAGGATGCACACCAGGAAGATTCCCTGGAGTTCGATGCCTTTGGTGCACATGCCCTCAAAGGAACCCCTGGCGCAGAGGCGATTGATAAGATAAAAACTTTACCTTTTTACAATAGAGTAGAAACGATTTATAAAGATTCCATCTCTCTCGCTTTCAACAATACGTTTAGAGATTGGTTAGATCAAAGGGAATACCTGAAGACCCTGATTGTGATTGGTGATGTGACGGATCTTTGTGTTTATCACTTGGCAACATATCTCCGTTTTTCCGCCAATGCCTATCACAAAAATTGGCGCATAATCCTTCCCGCTAATTGCGTGCAGACATGGCATTTATCTGTGGAAGGCGCCGAGCAGATTCCTGCCATGCCTCATCATGGTGATTTACTCCATGCCATCTTTCTTCACCATATCGCGATCAATGGGATTGAGGTGGTCAAAGAAATTAAAATTTGAGGTTATCAAACAGCGCTTAAAATTCTCAACACTCATCAAAGCCTGCGGCCTTCAAGTTTTAATAATCTTATATCAACTTACAACCTCGCAAATCAATTCTCACGACGTCTTTGTGGTATGATTAATGGCTGGTAAAATGAGAATTATTGAGAATATTCACCAATTAAATGACCATAAGACAATTATCCTGCCGAAATGAGTGGTTTCTTTTCAGCAGGTATTTAATTTAAATTAAGGAAATGAAATTATGATTGAAATTGTAAGAGAGAAACCTGTAAAATTCAGCCTGCCAAGACGGCTCAAACGGCTGGGGGAATTGGCATTCAACCTTTGGTGGGTATGGCATCCAGAGGCACAGCGGTTATTTAGGGAAATTGATGATTTGCTTTGGGAGGAAACATACCATAACCCGGTTGCCTTTTTACGTGATTGCGAACGGTCTCGCCTTAATGCAGTGACCCAGGACCGTTATTTCCTGGATAAATTTGACCAGGTCATGCGTGGATTTGACCGTTATATGCATGAAAAGGATACCTGGTTCTCGAAAACCTACCCCGAACTATCAGATGAAATGATGGCCTATTTTTCCTTTGAATTTGGCCTGCATGAATCGCTGATGGTATACGCTGGGGGCTTGGGCATTCTTTCCGGAGATCATCTGAAAGAGGCCAGCAATTTGGGGATTCCCCTTGTAGGCGTTGGTTTTGTTTACACATACGGGTATTTTTCGCAGCGTATTAGTGAAGATGGTTGGCAGCAGGCGCAAAATGTGCCGATAGATTTTGATTCCCTGCCGCTGATCCGCTTGATGGATGAAAAAGGCGAACCGATCACGATTTCCATTGATCTGCCCGGTCGCAAAGTCTTTGCACGCATCTATGAGTTAAATGTTGGACGAGTCAAGCTCTTTTTACTGCACACGAATATCCCTGACAACGATCCAAACGACCGTCATTTGACCGACCGGCTTTATATCAGCGACCTGGAATTGCGCATCTCACAGGAAATTCTCCTGGGAATGGGTGGTGTGCGTGCCTTGCGTGCCCTTGGATACAACCCCACTGCCTGGCATATGAACGAAGGCCATTCGGCTTTCCTGACTCTTGAAAGAGCATTGGAATATTCCAAGGAAGGGAAGACATTCGAAGAAGCAACAGCGATGATCAAAGGAACGAGCATCTTTACAACACACACCCCTGTCCCAGCTGGGAATGATGAATTTCCCTTATGGTTGATCGACAAATATTTTGTCAATGTGTGGCCTGAGCTTGGATTGACGAGAGAAGATTTTATCAATATTGCTAAAATCGAGCAATCCTGGGGCGGTGATGCTTTCAGCATGCCTGTCTTGGCTTTGAAGCTGTCTCAGTTCCGCAATGGGGTTTCTGAGCTTCACGGGCAGGTTGCTCGCCAAATGTGGCAATTCTTATGGCCTGATTCAAAGGTCGATGATGTTCCGATCACACATATTACCAACGGCATCCATACTGAAACCTGGATCGCCAGGCGAATGGGTATTCTTTTCTCCCACTATATCAGTTCGGATTGGGCAGAGCATATTGACGATCCTGATCTTTGGGCACAGGTGGAGAATATTCCGGATGAGGAATTGTGGCGGGTGCGAAGACATCTAAAACGAAAGCTGGTTGCATATATTATCAGTCGGGGAAGGCGCCGATGGAAATCCAACGGTGTGCATCCCGTCCAGACCATTGCTAGCGGTGTCTTGCTGGACCCCTATGCACTGACGATTGGATTTGCCCGGAGATTTGCGACCTACAAGCGCGCCAACCTGATCTTGAGTGATTATGATCGGCTGTTGAAAATTGTTACCAATGCTCGCATGCCGGTGCAGTTTATCTTCGCTGGGAAAGCTCATCCTGCTGATGAGCCCGGCAAACAGATGATCCAGGAAGTCTATCGTGCGGTCAAAGATGCTCGTTTCGGAGGACGGCTGGCTTTCTTGGAAGATTATGATATAAATATCGCCCGTTACCTGGTTCAGGGTGTGGATGTTTGGTTAAATACACCCCGACGCTTACGAGAAGCTTCTGGTACTTCCGGGATGAAAGCTGCTTTAAACGGTGTGCTCAATTTCTCGGTTTTGGATGGTTGGTGGTGTGAAGGTTACAATGGGCGCAACGGTTGGCCGATTGGTCAAGAAGTCACAAAAGCTTCCGGTTTTCCAGAACAGGATTCGGCAGATGCCATCAGCTTGTATGAGACCCTTGAAAACGAGATCATCCCGCTGTATTACGAGCAGCGTTCAGCGGACAATCTCCCCGCAGAATGGATTGCTCGGATGAAGGAAAGCATTCGTACACTGGGTGGGCAGTTCAGCATGAGCCGTATGGTTAAGGAATACATGACCTCACTGTATCACCCGGCGATTTTAAACGGGATTGATCAAAATAACGAGAAAAACAAGGCCGATTAATGGAAGTTTTTCTTTCCCCGTCAGCCTGGTTGATCGCTTTAGGTATTTTTGCTGCGCGTTTGGTTAACGTTGCCCTGGATACATTGCGCTTTATGTTCACACTGCGTGGTAAACGCTCTCTTTCCTGGATATTGGGCTTTCTTGGATCAATTATCTATATAGTGATCATTGGTTCTGTCCTGACCAACCTTGGTAATGTCCTTAATCTGATTGGATATGCAGCAGGTTTTGCTACTGGGAATGTCGTTGGGATGGCGATTGAAAAACGTCTGGCGATTGGTTTTACCCATTTCAGCATCATCAGTCGTAATCACAGCACGGAAATTGCTGACGCACTACGGGATGCCGGTTTCGGCGTAACAGAAATCCCGGCCAGGGGACGCGAAAGCAGTTTTATGCTGGTGGACTGTTATGTCAGGCGTAAGCAAACTGATGCTTTAGAAAAGATGGTATTAGAAATCGACCCAAATGCCTTTATCACAGCAGAGGAAGTGACACCACGACGAAGTGGTATTTGGCGATCGTAAATAGAAGAAGCATGTAAAGGGCTGCAGGTCAAATTTTGCAGCCTTTTTTGTTCCTCAAAGATTTCACAGCACTATGAGCACATTTGTTGACTTAAAGAATTAATATTTTCCCTTTCCCGTGTTTTTTGTGTGATATTGTATACTTCTGGTTATCACTGATTAATAGGAGGCGAAATGTCTGGAAATTCCGATAAATTATTTCTTGGGAAAGCATATGACCTTAAACAGGGTGAAATGCTGGATGAATTTATCCATTACGACCCGGATGATTTGACTACACATGCCGTCATCACCGGTATGACAGGGTCTGGCAAAACCGGTCTTGGTGTGATCATGCTGGAGGAAGCTGCTTTGCAGGGAATCCCTGCCATTGTTGTTGATCCCAAAGGCGACCTGACGAACTTGTTATTGCATTTCCCTGATCTGTTGCCTGGTGATTTTAAACCCTGGGTGGATCAGGATGCTGCACGTCGCGAAGGGATCACGGTGGAAACAGCCGCGGAAAAAGCAGCATCGTTATGGGAAAAGGGTTTGGCTTCTTACGGTATAGGAAAAACTGATTTAGAAGCCTTGCGGGATGCTGTGGAATTTGCGGTCTATACGCCGGGCTCAGATGCGGGGCTTCCAGTCAGCATTCTTGCATCTTTATCTGCGCCACCTATTCCCTGGGAAGGCAACAAAGAGATTTTACGAGAAAAGATTTCCAGCACGGTAACCGCACTTCTGGGCTTGATCGGATTTAAGAATATTGATCCAGTCCGATCAAAAGAACATATCTTGCTCTCAAACATCTTTGAAGCAGCCTGGCGGGAGGGGAAAGACCTTGATATGGGTATGTTGATCACGCATGTTCAGTCACCACCCTTTGAGAAACTGGGCGTCCTTTCCCTGGACCAGTTCTATCCGGAAAAGGAGCGATTTGAGCTGGCTATGCTCCTGAATAATTTCCTGGCAGCCCCAGCATTCCAAGCCTGGTTGGAAGGGCAGCCTCTGGATATCGGCAAGATCTTATTCACACCCTCAGGAAAACCTCGTCACAGCGTTTTCTACCTGGCACATCTCAGTGATCAGGAACGGATGTTTTTCGTCACATTGCTCTATACATCCATCGAAACATGGATGCGAACACAAAAAGGATCCGGCAGCTTGCGTGTGATGGTATATTTCGATGAGATCGCTGGCTACCTGCCGCCCATCGCCAATCCACCCAGCAAAAACATCATCCTGCGAATGCTAAAGCAAGCCCGGGCGTTTGGTGTGGGTCTTATGTTGGCCACCCAGAACCCGGTTGACCTCGACTATAAAGCGCTGTCGAATGCCGGGACGTGGATGATTGGTAAACTGCAGACTGAGCAGGATAAAGCACGCCTGCTGGATGGACTGGAGGGTGCCGCACCCAGTGTTGATCGCAAAGCCTTTGACAGGATGATCTCCATGCTGGATAAGCGGGTCTTCATTTTGCATAATGTTCACGAAGATGCTCCCCTGGTCTTCCACACACGCTGGGCTATGAACTACCTGCCGGGACCTCTCACCCGTGTGCAGCTGCCCGAGCTTAATGCTCTGGTGAGTGCGAAGACACATATCAGCAAGCCAGCGGAATCAGAGGTAGCTGTACAGGGGGGTAAGAAAAAAGGTTCAAGTATTGGCCAGGATGTACCGCCAGCGGTTCCAGGTTCGATATCGGTGAATTACTTTCCTGCTGGTCTGGCTCCTTCCGAAGCGCTCAATAAAGCTGGGAAAGCCCTGTCAGGGGGTATTTCAGAACCCCAAATTTTATATCGTCCAGCACTTGCTGGTCAGGCACGGGTGGCTTTCCTTGAACGGAAATATAACATCAGTGCTGAAGAAGTGTTTACTGTCAGAATCGATGAAATGAAGCGAAGGGGATTGGTACGTTGGGAGAACTTCCAGGTTGACTCGATTGATCTGGACCGGTTATCGACCTCTCCTCGGTTGGGAGCTTCCTTTGAGACATTGGATAACCTGGATATTTCAGACTCAAAATACGTCAATAGTCTCAAAACGGAATTTTTGGATTGGATCTATCGCACCCAGGCAATGGCAATTCGGTTGAATGAAGAACTTGATGTGGTTGTTGGGCCAGACGTCTCAGACGAAGAATTTCAGAAGATGTGTCAAGAAGCTGTTGAAGAAAAGCAGGAAGCTGAGATCGAAGCACTGAAAGCCAAATATGAGGATAAGCTGGATAAGTTGGAGGATAAGCTGCGGGATGAGATACAGGATCTGGAAGAGGACAAGCAAGAGCTGAGCCACCGGCGTATGGAAGAGGTTGGAAAGGGAGTGGAAAATGTACTCAGCTTGTTCACCAGTCGGAGCCGAAGCTTGACCACTTCGCTGACAAAACGCCGCATGACCAGCAAGGCAAAAGCGGATATGAAAGCCAGCGAGATGGAGATCAAGGAAATTGAAGAAGATATCCAGGAGATGGAGGCGGAGCTTAAAGAAGAACTTGAAGAGATCAGCCAGCGTTGGGAAGATGCTGTTAACAAAGTCACAGAAGAGCCTGTTACACTTTTCAAGAAGAATATTTTCACAGAGTTTTTTGGTCTGGTATGGCTGCCGTATTACACCTTTGAGCAGGATAGCGGTTGGGTGATAGTTCCAGCATATAAGTGG
>JAYELT010000135.1:0-5776 GCA_034717715.1 Chloroflexota bacterium
TTACATCTCCTTAAATATTTAGAACTTTTTTACAATGTGCGAGTGATTATACACCATTTTGGTGCATTTCAAAACATTGAAAATGAACACACAATACATTACTTTTGACATTGTACCACAAGACAAATACTGTTGAGTGCAATATTAGGGAGTATTGAAAAACAAGTCATTCATTGACAGTTTTGGGAAAACATGATTTACTAACTCTCCCTTCGGGAACTGCATGCGTATTATTGGAAGTGATGCAAAATTGAGGTTGCGTGCCTTCTACAAAGGCTTCCCCTGGGGGAAGCTGTCAGATGCAAGCTGACTGATGAGGGTTAAGCCTTTTTTAACCGCCAGGTGAATGAATTTACAGACACCTGAAAATTGTCCCAAATCTCATTATTGGGTATGCGAAGTACAGGAAGACCGAGACTGTTCAGATATTTAGTCCTGTGTAAAGCGTATTCAAGACTGATATCTTGACAGTGCTGTGACCCATTCAGCTCCACGACAAGCTTTGCCTTGTGACAGTGGAAATCAACGATATAGTTACCAATCACTTTTTGGCGGTTGAATTGGACTGGATAGTTTTTTAGGAAATTGTACCAAAGGTGCCGTTCTTCCTTCGTCATGTTACAAAGCAGGTTTCGTTAGTTTTTTATTTCTTAGCAGCCTCACATGCCCTCATCCCTCACGTCGTACCTCCTCAGGGCAGGCCGTCACGTCTTCGGCGTGCCACCTTCCCCTGGGGGAAGGCTTGTTTTAGATTTCCATTAGTTGGTTAATGAACACTCTCATTTTAGGGAGATATGAAAAGATTAATAAATTTCTTGCAATATGATGGGTAGGTGCTGATAAAAGATCCTAAAGACGTTCTATCGATGGGGAACCTGTCTTATAATTAGGCAAATCAACTAACCTAAGGTGAAACGATGGATCCTTTGCAGCATCAACCAATAAGCCAATTTATTTATCACATCCTTCCCCGATCCGATTGGGCGACCGCACTGGCAGCCGGGGTCTATGAACCAGAAAGCCTGGCGGCTGAAAGATTCATCCACTGCTCGCTAGCGGAACAGGTGATTCGGGTGGCCAATACTTATTACCCCGGACAAAGAGACCTGATGCTCCTGCGTATCAACCTGGATAAGCTTGCCCATGAAGTACGTTATGAGGACACAATGGGCGCAGGCGAATGTTTTCCACATATCTATGGGCCGCTTAATCTGTCGGCAGTGATTGCCATCTGTCCTTTGGGACAAAACAGACAGGGGCAATTCGCCATGCCAGAGGACACGGCATGGAAGGCATTGGAATCGGGTGAGTGACCCATGAATGCTGATCTCACATTACTGCCCTATGGCCTGGCGGGATCGATTTACCGCAGCCCGCTGCCCTTCAGCCCCATGTTTGACCCTGCTGACCGCGTACTGAATGCTTATTGCAAAGCTGGAATCGATGTGGTGGTGATGCTCACGCAGCCAAAAGAAGTGCAGAGGCTTATTGGGATGAACCTGGCGGAACGCTACCAGGAGCTGGGATTTGATGTGATCACAGTACCTATCGCTGATTTTTCAGTGCCTGAGGTGGGGGCATTAAATGAACCGATCCAGGAAACACTCCGAGCAGCTCGTGATGGTCAGACGGTCGTGATCCACTGCCATGCTGGACTTGGCCGCACCGGTATGTTCGCGGCTTGCCTGGCGAAGGTAGTGTTTGGAATGGATGGCATGGAAGCAAGGGCGTGGGTTCAGCAGCATATCCCACATGCGGTGGAAACGGGGGAGCAGTTTGAATATGTCCTGTCCTTTGAACTATCAGAAGAATAAATTCAGCCTTCGTCACCTCTGATCTTTTCGATGACCAGGGTGCCGGAAGGACCCATCAAGAAATCCGCTCCCTCTTCTACTTCTGAAAACTGCATGGTGGCATTCGTACCCTGGATCGCCAGCGTGTCCCCGGCGGTCACCACCACATCCTGTTCGTAAATGTAATAAAAAACATTGATGAAGTGGTTGATGATCTCATCAAGTTTTTCATCAGCCTGGACGAGATAAGCCAGGTCGGGTACGTCAAAGATATGATGCCCCCTGGACAACAGCCAGAAGTGCTGCTTATCGATGAAAAATTTGACATACCCTATCCAGAGGGAGAAGGGGATATTTTGGTGATAAGTACGGATCATATCCGCATTCAGAAAATCTGCCGGGGGATGGGCTGTCCAGGCGTTCGGGTTGATGACTCCCAGCAGGTTCTCATGATCAAAGGCATGCGCAGTTTGATACATAGCGATCATCTTTTCAACTGGGTCCGGGTTTTTGCCGGTGTACTGCAGGCTCAGGTGGGAAAGGTGCTGGCGCATGGCAGCTTTGATCTGAGGCTGCCAACGTGAGACATGGACGGTTTGATCCATAACTACAGGGGGCAGCGGCATCGATAAGCCTGTAAATTGAACCTTATGATCTCGAAATTGAACCATTCCCAGACATTTTTGTGGATTACGCTGCTCCCATCTGACATCAACCACATTTAGCGGGGAGGAGTCTTCCGTCGATGCAATGCGTTCAGCAATGGTATTTTCATCGGGCGTGGTGAGATCCACGGATGAGAAGACCATGTAAATGGTGGGGGTGTGGGTTATGGGCAGGTTCGTTTGAACAGTCATGGTATTGTCCTTGATTATCAATCCATTCATACCAATTATGCCTTAATCCAAGGCCAATTCAAAACGCAATTCTGACCAATTTGACCAGGAGTATGAGGCTTCACAGGCGAGGTGGTAAAATTGGGGTAATAAATTTTGAAAGGAAGATCATGGAATCGAAACTTGAACTGACCTACACACCTGAAAAGAAAGATTATGTGAAAGCCTCTCGTGCGCTGGCCAAGAAAACAACACTGTTCATCATCCTGGCAGGCGTCCTTGCTTTAGGGGTGATTGCCTCTGCTGTAATTCTACTGGTGCCATCCATTGGTAATGCCACCTGGCGGAATATTGCCGTTGCTGTCCTGTGGGTAGGCATCTTTTATGTGGTTTACTATCTGGTGCTGATCCCCGTACAGCTTTCCAGGGCGTATAAGAAGAATGAATTTATGAAGATGGAACGTCGTTTTACACTCACCGACGCTAATTTATTGATGGCAATTGGAGACAAATCCCAGGAACTTGAATGGGAGCATTTGCGAAAGGTGATTTACGACGGTGGGCTTTATTTAATGGTATACAAAGAAGATTCGCCGGTGTATCCCTTTATCCACGAGCGCGCTTTTAAAGATGATGCCGAGAAGGCAGCATTTGAAAATTTCTTAAAAGAGAAATCCATCACAATCCAATAATTTGTGCATGGCAAGATAAGTTCATTCCCTTGCTGAGTGACCACTCACAAATTATTAGATAGATCTGGAGCATGACAAAATGACCATTGGAAACATTCTTATTTCACTTGCGATCGGATTGGGGGCGTTGCTGCTTTTCCTGGTGGGCTTTGTGATCCTGAAAACCATTCTGTTTTCACCCCGCCAATCCAAAGGCAAACCCCGAGACTTGGCCAGCGTTGACGGCCAATCGGTCGCGGAACGGTTGGGTTTAGCGGTTCGGATTCCGACGCTGTCTTATCTCGAACCCGAAAAATTTGACAGGGATGCTTTTCTCGAGCTGCATAGGCTGCTCAAGACGCTCTATTCGCAGGTGCATGCCCAATTGAAGGTGGAAACCGTTAATGACCTCAGCCTGCTTTACACCTGGGAGGGCAGAAACCCGGAACTAAAACCGATCATGCTGATCTCGCATATGGATGTCGTCCCGGCGGATGAGGAAGGTTGGACGTACCCACCCTTCAGCGGAGAGATTGCTGAGGGCTTTGTATGGGGGCGAGGCACGCTGGATGTCAAGGATGGTGTGATTGGCATCCTTGAGGCGGTCGATAACCTGCTCAAGGAAGGCTTCCAACCTGAGCGCACCGTTTACCTGGGTTTTGGGCACGACGAAGAGGTCAGCGGGCGCCACGGCGCAGTTGCCATCTGCGATCTGCTGAAATCGCGCGGGGTGGAATTGGGCAGCCTGTTGGATGAAGGCGGTTCCGTAATTGAGGGCTTCCTGCCCGGTGTCGAAACGCCTGTGGCTGTGATCGGGATCTCAGAAAAAGGCTATCTGAGCCTGCGTCTGACCGTATCAGTAGAAGGTGGTCATTCATCCATGCCGCCCCAGGAAACCGCCATCGGTATCCTTTCAAAGGCGATTGTGAATTTGGAAGCCAGGCCGATGCCGCCGCATTTGGAAGTGGTGGAATTCCTGATGGGATATTTAGGGTCTGCATTGCCTTTCTTCCAGCGCATGCTGTTTGCCAATACCTGGCTTTTTGGTGGGATCCTGAAGAAACAGCTATCGAAATCGCACCTGCTGAACGCTGCCATTCGCACGACGATCGCACCGACGATCATCAACGCCGGTGTGAAGGACAATGTGCTCCCTGGAAAAGCTGAAGCTGTGGTCAACTTCCGCCTTCTGCCGGGGGATGACTTGCGAACTGTTTATGAAATGGTGCTGGAACGCATCCACGATGAACGGGTTGTGGTAACCCCCTATGAGGGCGAAACATTGACAGGCGGAGCGGGGTGGGATCCCTCACCTGTGGCGGATTCAGAATCACCTTATTTCATGGCCCTTTCCAACCTGATCAAAGCAGCTTTCCCTGGGACACTCGTCTCACCCTACCTGGTGATGGGCGGTACAGATGCGCGTCATTACGCCCCTGTGACGGACTGTGCGCTGCGGTTTTCACCGATCCACATGACCCTGGAGGATCTGCAGCGCGTGCATGGGGTGAATGAGCGCCTGTCCTTTGAAAACTGCGCCCGGATGGTGGCTTTTTATATCGCTTACATCCGGGATCTCAGCAGCCTGGACGGCGAGCTGGATGCGTTTTCTGAAACTGCAGTGGAAGAAGAATATACAGTGGTCACGGAGGTCTTTCCTGATGAGGCTGAGGAAGCGCTCCTCACACCGGATTCCGTTGAAGATGAGGAAGGGGAAGAGGAATAAAAATCCTGTTGGGTCGGTATATTGCATACAGCCAGTATCGACCCAACATCAAATCTAAGCTTAAAAAAATTAATTAATTCAATATTTATCATTCTTAACGGTGTTATAATTTCCCCTTGATTTCTAAAATTTACTGAACGCTAAGTTACAAAGTTCTCTTGGATAGCGAGTAAATGTAATCGTGAAACGATTCCAAGCATCACAATGTAACCTGATAATTGTTGGTTATTGCGAATCGCCGAATGCATCCGGCGGGGAGGGTCAGCAGTTCATACTGACTTCAACCCCATACAACCTCGGGGGAATCGCCGCGTAAAAAGACGGCCAGCAAATCTCCCTCCTGGGACCCGGCTCTATCGGCAAACAGCGCGATCACATCTTGACGGATGATGGTTTCGTCAGGATTCCTGACAGATTCGTCCAGGTCCACTCCAACATCTTTGAACAGCTTTCGCACGATGGGTTCGTCCAGCTTTAACAGGGTCATCATCTCGGATAATTTATATTTTATTGGGTACGCTTCAATGACCGCATCCAGAAAGTTACTCGCCCTCTTCAGATCATCGATCACCAGGGATAAATCGCCTTCGGTTAATTCGATAAATCCCTCTACTACTGTCATCAATTGCTCGCTATTCTCGTGGAGTTTTTTCCCTGATGAAAAGATTTGTCGCTGAAGTTGAGCATTTTCTTCTTCACTCATTTCTAATGGTTTAGCTTCACTCATCGTGCTGCCTTTCGGTAGGATCA
>JAYELT010000135.1:5876-9247 GCA_034717715.1 Chloroflexota bacterium
GCTTTGCACTCCTTACAGGACGCTTCGCGGTGAGGACACCAGCCGCATCAATAGTATGTCCTACCTCCAGCGTGAATCATTTCCTTTATCATTGGTATGCTGTCCAATCCCCGTCCATTGAACAGGCTGTTGAAGCCCAGTGAATCTTGCCGGTCGCAGACTCTTTCCAATTCACGGTACCGGTGATAGTGATTGGGTCTTCCCAGGTGCTCTTTTCAACTTCCTGGGAGTCCCACTCACATCCCTCTATCCATTGCGTAGAATATTTAAATGTGGTTTTGGTGGGATTGATTGTGAGCTGGCCATCTTTAGTTGCAGTGCCGGATATGTCTCCTGAGATAGTCAAGGTCCCATGGGAAGTGCATGTATCATCAATGGGCTTGTTGTCAACGCAATCGTTGATGGTCACATCCCCCTCGCCATCAGCACTGATCTTCCCTGTGACCTGACAGGTTTTCAGGTCCACAGTCAGGTCGAGAGTTCCGGTAAGTTTTGGGGGAGCACAAGCCTGGCAGGGAATTAGTGCGCTGACGGACATCTCAAAACCATTGCTCCAGTTTTTGGTTAAAGTCGTGTTCTCATCGATCTTGGCTTGCGCCATCAGCCATTCACCAAAGGTTTCGAGTGTCGGCCATTGCTTACCCTCGCCGATGACCTTTCCTGCTTCATCGGCCCAAGTACCAGCCTGCCCCTGGAGCCAGGCGATGAAAACCCCCTGGGCAATGTCCGGCTGGCAGGGATGGCTTTCGATGGTTTGCTGCCATTCATCATGCAGCTGGTCAATGTGCGCTTGGGTAATGATGAAGGAATCCGCTTTTTCTGTATCAGGGTCTTGAGAGGGTTTATCTTCGTTGGCTGCCAGCCAATCCAGGTGTTCCGGGTAGCTTAGAAATTCGCAGCTGCCGTTCGTGGTCGTGGTGATGGAGTCCATACACTCAGGTGCGGTGAACTGGCATAATGCTTCTACAGTGGCGCCCGGGGCGATCTCATCAAAGTGAAATGGGCAGCTGATCTTGGGTGTCCCCCAGTCAAAAAACACTTCAAATGAGACATTATGAGCGTATTGGTCCGAGTTGTTAAAAACCCTTCCGGAAAAATTGTGTACCTTTGGCGATTTTGTTTCATCACAGAAAATTTTATAATCATGCGTCAATACGAGACTGTCACCACATATTTTGTGATCATCTCCATCCTCACCTATATCACTCCTGTACCATTCGGTGAATTGACTGATGTTGCATGCCAGGGAAGCGGCCAGGGGGACACCTAAAAGGAAAAATAACCGCAAGGTGAAATGTTTAAACATATCTCACTTCCTTAATCTTAAGAAAAGTACAGGCAATAATATAAGAGTCGCAAAGGGGGCGATAAATGACCCTTTGGGTGTGATTTTTTATTGTGTTGAGAGCTTGATGTTTCAATTATAACAGAAATTTTCTGTGAGAACATCCACAGCGCATCTCTCAAAGCAGCAACGTTGAGATAAGTGCATCGTAGAGTGGATTGTTTAAAATCAGCAAAATCATCGGCGATCTTATTTATTCCAGCCTAATTTCCGAAGCGCATCAACTGCCGCTTTCTTCCTTTCCACATTCCCGAAGGCAAGATCAGTCAGCAGCGGCTTCAGGGTCAGGCCGTCGCCAATCAAGAGCCAGACCGAACCGGTTCCGGTTACGATCAAGTCTTCATCTGCCAGCTCACTCGAAAGCGCTTCTGCTGCCCGGTCTTCACCGATGGAAAAGAGGGCGCCTGCAGCAACCCAGCGGGTCAGGTCATCTTCTGCCTTAAGCAATTCAATCAGCGGGTCAACCGCCCTGGGGTCGCCAAATTTACCCAGCACACCAGCGACTAAGGCTCGCAGTCTGACGCTCTTCTCGATGTGGGCAGCGAGTTTCTTCAGGAGGTCATTATAGTGGGGCATCTTTTCCATGTTGTAGGCCAGCATCAGGCACATAGAACCCTTTGTGCTGCATGGTTGATCCATGCGGGTGTCCTTGAGGATCGTCACCAGGCTGTCCACCACGATTGGACCGACTTCAACCAAAGCGCTGGCTGCATCCTGGCAATCCTCTCCCGCCTTGAGGAACCGGTTGATCAGCTGATCACCGGCTTTCATCACAGCCTGATCTCCCAATCTACTCAAGACCTGGATGGCTTTTTTGTCAACCTTGCGAGCCGTGGCGGCTTTGATCAATCGGTCAACAGCCAGGTTACCCATTTTGACCAGCGTGTCGCCGGCGCCTTCCTGGATGGCCTTGTCCTTATCCTTTAGAGCACTGATCAGGGGCTGGATGGCTTTTGATCCCATTTGGACCAGGGCTGATGATGCAGATTGACAGACTGCGGGGTTCTTTTGATAACCCAAAGCCTTGATCAATCCCTTGATATCCCCCTTTGCTATCAATTTTCCAATATTAGGTGGACCAAAAAGCGGCATGATTTCCTCCCGTTCAACAGTTGTTGTTTCTCATATGTGAAGCTGTGATGGATAGGGATGGTGCGCAAATGAGATGAATAAAATGGCGAAATGCAATATTTCTATCGTGTATTATATCAAATTGTGGGTGAGGGTTTTCTTTTATTGATCATCCTGGTGCGCTCAGACAACACTTGTTTTGAACTGGGTGTAAACGTTTCAGCTCAGGTTTTCACCCTGAGTAAAAATCTGTCATTATTCAATCGGCCAGGTGGGGTTGGCGGCCTGCTTCCCCTGATGAGTGCATTTCTAATCTCACAAATTATTAATCGTGAATTGTACGCAAATCATTCAACCGAGAGAAGAAGTTTTTCATTAACCTTTATTCAAGGGATCGTAAATCAGCGATTTTCTTGATGAAGAATTTATATCCTTTATAAACCCTTTTATCCTTATAGCAGCCCAGAAAAGGAAGGACATGTTCTTTTCTTTGGGTGTGAAATGCCCGTGCAACGGCCTTTAGAAGTTTAAATACATTACCGGTCGATGTGCTGCCTTTATGGATGATGAAGACGGCAAATTCGTCATCCACGATCAGGGGGCGGTGGTGTTTGAGTAATTTCAGCCACAACGTATATTCGACAGGATCAGCTTTGGTCTCGATAAACCCGCCATATTTCTGCACAACCTCAGTTTTCATGAATGTATTTTCATGTGAGATGAAATTCATAATCGATAAGGCGATCTCAAGATTTGGTCTTAAAATAAGTGTTTGGGGAAGGATGATCCTTCTTCCTTTCCATTCCACGACGAAATTACCCGTCAACCACACCAGGTCAGGATTTTCATTGAAATATCCGGCGACCTTTTCTAATGAATGAGCATCCACATAGTAATCATCTGAGTGAAGGTAGTGGATGATCTCGCCGGCAGCGTGTTCTGTTGCGACATTTAA
>JAYELT010000136.1:0-2215 GCA_034717715.1 Chloroflexota bacterium
GATTCATCACTACGATCTGGGCACACTCCTGGACACACAGGGGGTGGCCGTCCGCACCGGCCAGCATTGCACCCAACCTATCATGACCGCCCTCGGGATCAATGGTACAGTACGTGCCTCCTTAGCGTTCTACAACAACAAAAATGACATGGATAGGCTGATAACAGCTATTCATACAGTCCTAAAGATGCTGGGGAGATGACCGATGCCTTCTATTCAAGAGATCCAAACCAACATTATTGAAGATTTTACCTTTCTGCCTCAATGGGATGAACGTTATGCTTACTTGATTGAACTCGGACAAAAAATGACACCCATGCCGGATGCGTATAAGAATGAGGAGAACCTTGTATGGGGTTGTCAATCGACCGTCTGGCTGCATCGAGAATGCCAGGATGGCACAATCCATCTCCAGGCAGACAGCGACTCCCTGATTGTCAAAGGTTTAGCAGCACTATTGTTACAGGTTTATTCAGGTCAACCGGCAAAGGACGTGGCAGCTGCAGAATTAACTTTTTTTGAACAAACAGGCCTTAATAAACACCTTTCTTCCCAGCGAGCCAATGGTTTAATGGCCATGATTGAAAAAATCAAGGTCTTTGCAGTTAAATGTGCTGCCGGTGAGAATGTCTAAATTCATTAAATTAAGCAAACCTGATGAGCTTCACATAAGATGTCGTAATGACATCTTTTTTTATTGGGCTGTCATATAATCCAGCACATTGTTAACCCACTCTTTACAAGCACATAGTTGCGTTGATGACCAACATCACTTAGAATTACACCAAAATGAATGAAAAAACAAAACAAATATTGTTGACCAATGACGACAGCATCCATTCCCCTGGCCTGTGGGCAGCTGCAGAAGCTCTTGACCCTCTGGGATATATTCATGTGGTTGCCCCACGCGATCAGCAAACATGCGCGGGTCGCAGCATGCCTATCCATTCCTCAGGGATTATTGAACAAATGACCTTGCACGTGAATGGTCGAGATTGGCAAGTTTTCTCTGTTGACGGCTCTCCTGGACAGGCAGTGCTGCATGGCATCTATGACGTGATAGGGAACAAGCCAGACCTTGTTGTCTCAGGAATTAACTATGGTGAGAATATCGGCGCCGATATCACGATGTCAGGGACAATAGGTGCCGCTCTGGAAGCTGCTTCCCTGAGCGTCCCCGCACTGGCTGTTTCAATGCAAACCAGCGCAGAACATCACTTTTCCCTTTCCCAGGATATCGATTTCAGCATCGCAGGATATTTCACGCACAAAATTGCTCAAAAGCTGCTAGGTGGTCCCAAATTTAAAGATGTAGACCTGCTCAAAATGGATATTCCACAAGGCGCCACGTCAGAGACGCCATGGGTTTTGACACGTCAATCCCGATTAAGGTATTACTTCCCTAAACCAGCCAGCCGAGAATTCCTTTCGGACCGCGGTCCAATGGGTTATGAGATTTCTTACAATGCAGAAAATATGGAAAAAGACGGTGATTTGTATGCTTTGATGGTGGAAAAAAAGGTTTCTATCACCCCAATTAGTATTGATCTTACCTCGCGCACCAATTTTGATGCTTTGCAAACATATCTATCAGATTAAACCAGATCTCTTCTAAAACTCGGCATTTTTGTATTCACTTCTGCCCTAGTTGTTTCCCTTTAGGATTTCTCTAAAGACCTCCCCCTTCATAAATATTCATGTATACTTTCTCTATCGCCATCATCATGACAGGAGAAATCATGCCGCGCAATAAATTCGTCCGATATCTAACCTTTGGCTCGCTGTATTTCACCCAGGGCACTATCCTGGGCTTCTTCGCAGCGCTCAATGCGCTTTATCTGCTGGATAACGGATTGCAGATGACCGATGTGGGTGTCTTTGGCTTAATCGCTTTGATACCCTTTGTGCTCAAGATCGGGCTGGGGATCCTCAGTGACCAGGTCAATTTGTTTGGGATGGGCCATCGCAAACCTTATATCTTAATTGGATTAGCTGTTCAGTTCTTATGCCTGGTGGCAGCACCTTTCATTGATCCTGGTCAGTATTTTTTGGGATATGTGGCGATTGCTTTCATCATGCAATTGGGGATGGCGCTATATGATACCTGTACTGATGGATTGGCGCTGGATACCACGCCTGTGGAAGAACACAGCACCATCCAGGGCTTCATGGTCGGTGGACGGGCAGTGGGCGCTATCGTTGCTGCCTCCGTCGT
>JAYELT010000137.1:0-2214 GCA_034717715.1 Chloroflexota bacterium
AACTTTGGTAGGGTGTGGTCTGGTTCTGACCGCACCGTGAAAGAATTATTCACTCACCAAAACCTATCTTTTCTTGATCAGTATGATATCCTTCACCCCAATCAATGTGATTGGATAAAAATCGGCGGGTTCAAATACGGAACCCGCCCTACAAATCTGAACCAGCTGTCGGAGATTCTCCCTGAGCATAAGGCGATCATTGAGCGGTATGTAAAAGGTGAAATGCGATAAGTCTATACGGCGGGTTCAAATCCAGAACCCGCCCTACAAAAAACTTTGGTAGGGTGTGGTCTGGTTCTGACCGCACCGTGAAAGAATTATTCCCTGAGCATGAGACGATCATTGAGCGGTATGTAAAATGTGAAATGCGTTAAGTCTATACGGCGGGTTCAAATACAGAATCCGCCCTACAAAAAACTTTGGTAGGGTGCGGTCTGGTTAAGACCGCACCGTTAAAGAATTATTCACTCACCAAAACTTATCTTTTCTTGATCGGTATGATATCCTTCACCCCAATCAATGTGATAATTCCCTAAACTAACATATTCAAAAAAACTGGAACTTGGCCAATCACGCACCCGGTTAACCAACCCATGTTTGACGGGATTGTAATGGATGTAATCAATATGTCTGTTAAGATCCACCTTATCTCGAATATAGTGCTCCCAAAATCGCCGTTGCCAAATACCGCTTTCTCCCCTATTTGTCTGTAATTCATTAAGAGAAGGAATTACACTGATTTTGTGTTTATATTGTTTAGAAAAGAGTTTTTTTATTTCTGCGATCCTCAATGAGTAGTCATATTCATTCTCTGGCATTTGCCATAATAGATGAATATGATCGAGTAAAACACAGTATGCAATCATTGAAAATGGATGAAATTCCTTTACATGATTAATTGATTTAAGCAGCAGTTCTCTGACTTCTAGTGAAGCAAAAATTTTTTGTCTTTTGTAGGTGACAAGGGTGAAAAAATAAGTCCCACCTTTTATTCTTACGCGTCGATAATTTGGCATAAGATGATTATACAATGTAAAGCAGATATAGATCTTCTTTCCATCATTTGATTTGTCTTAATCAATGTGATTGTATAAATATCGGCGGGTTCAAATTCAGAACCCGCCCTACAAATCGCTGAACCAGTCTATACGGCGGGTTCAAATACGGAACCCGCCCTACAAATCAGGTTAGACTGACGCAAAACTTATTTGTCTTCTTCAGGCTTGTTATATTTCATATCTGCCATTTGCCGATAAAGATTCCAGCGGCTGACAGCATCGCGTTTCGCTTTCGCCATCAGCATCTCAGCCCTTT
Organism: Chloroflexota bacterium; assembly: GCA_034717715.1. Lineage (GTDB taxonomy): Bacteria > Chloroflexota > Anaerolineae > Anaerolineales > Anaerolineaceae > Brevifilum. The sequence goes on from JAYELT010000137.1 coordinate 1,315, forward strand.
CTTCATTGCTCTGCAAGAGCATGCGGTAGCGGGTTTCATTATAAGCATAGTCCTCAACCGGTACGGATGGCTCTTTTGAATCGACCTTTAGAGGATTTTCCCCTATAGCAGCCAGTTCGGGATTGTAACGGTAGAGCGGCCACACACCGGATTTCACAGCCAATTTTTGTTGTTTTAGACCGTATTGCATGTTATAGCCATGGGCAATACAGTGGGTATAAGCGATGATCAGTGATGGACCATTGTATGCTTCAGCTTCGCGGAAAGCCTGCAGGGTTTGGCGGTCGCTGGCGCCCATGGCGACGCTGGCGACATAAACATAGCCGTAAGACATGGCCATCAAGCCCAGGTCTTTCTTCGGCAGGTCTTTACCGTTGGCAGCAAATTTTGCCACAGCCGCCCGGGGGGTCGCCTTGGAGGATTGACCACCGGTGTTGGAGTAGACCTCAGTATCAAGAACAAGCACGTTGACATTTCGCCCTGATGCAAGGACATGATCCAATCCGCCATAACCGATGTCATATGCCCAACCGTCACCGCCGAGGATCCATACACTCTTGCGCACGAGGTAATCAGCGATAGAGAGCAGGTTTTGGGCAGTGGGTGATTTCATCCCCTGCAGTTTTTCCTTGAGCTGCGCTACCCGTTCACGTTGGGCTTCAATTTCCGCTTCGTCTTTCTGGGTGGCATTCAGCAATGCCTCTGCCAGGTCCTGACCGACATCGCCTGCCATTTTTTCGAGGAGTTCGTGGGAATTTTCGACGAATTTATCTATGGTCAGGCGCATCCCAAGGCCGAACTCAGCGTTATCTTCAAACAGCGAGTTGGACCAGGCGGGTCCTCGACCTTCCGCATTGAAGGTGTAAGGTGTGGTGGGCAGGTTGCCGCCGTAGATCGAAG
>JAYELT010000138.1:0-3662 GCA_034717715.1 Chloroflexota bacterium
TCAGGCATCCAATTTGGAAGCATCCAGGTCATCGATCGCGAAGCATGCCTCTGGCGAGTGTTCACAGTGTGGCCAATGTCAATACCGCTAAAGATCATCAGCGAAAAAACAACGGAAAAGGGCCACATGATCCTGATGCGAAATGGGGTGCCAAAGGGAAGCAAAAGTTCAAAGATCCAAAAGGACATGATGTGAAACAGGTGAAATATTTCTTCGGCTATAAAGGACATATGAGTATGAATGCGGAGAGTAACCTTATTGCCAGCCTGGAGGTGACCTCCGGCGAAGCGTATGATGGACATCATTTTTGTTCGTTAGTCGATCAAGATTTGGCAAAGCATATCCCTGCAGAAACCTATGCGGCTGATCGAGGCTATGATGATGGGAATAATCATTTCTATTTACAGTATCACCATCTTCAATCGGCTATCTGCCCTAAGGACTTCCGTATGAAAAAGAAGGATACCAATAAAGAGATTTGGTTGGAAATGATCCAAACGCCAGCATATAAAGAGGGGCGAAAAGAACGCTATAAAATAGAACGTAAATTTGGTGAAGCAAAACAAGGGCATGGTTTAGGAAGATGTCGCTATATTGGCTTACTCGGTTTCGGGATTCAAGCCTATTTCACTGCGATCATATTGAACCTGAAACGGATAGTTAAGCTGTTGACAGGTGTGGGGTTGAAGACACGGGGTGCTTTGAGGTGTTAACCCAGGGAGAAATGTCTAAATTGATGAATATTTTACGGAAAGGAAGAAAAAGAACGTATATAAACAGAATAATAGCCTGAAATCAGGGTGATTCGGCCTTTTATTAGTAGTTTTCAGCCGATTACTTGTAATATTTGGTTTTCTTACGAATTGTTCAACACCCTCTGATCTTAAATACTTTGTGGATATTCGCATGAATAGGCAATTTATTCTATTTTGGGATTGAATAATGAATTGTTAATCTGCTATTTACAAATTATTTATTATTTGATATAATGAGAACGTTCTTACTAAAGTCTCAGTTTGGTCAATTTTGCTGATTGATGAAAAGCTCAAAACTAATGGCTGCTAGTAATAAACAGACTGGAAGGAATTAGCGAAAAATTATGCCTCGTACACTTTTGTATGGACTTATCTTGTTCGATATTATTGAAGGAAAGAAGTACGTCGGTGGGCCAGCGATCAATATCGCTTTACACATGGCAAATCACGGCTATCTGCCAACCCTCGTTTCATGTATCGGCAATGATGAATTAGGCAGCATTGCGAATAGCGTACTTGTGGAAAATCATGTTTCAATAGATTTTGTCAATACAGATTTTGAACATGAGACAGGGTGGGTCAAAGTTTTTCTTGATAATCAAGGAAATCCAAAATTTGAGATCATTCAACAGGTAGCCTATGATTTTATATCTCTATCTGACACTCAAATGTCAAAGTTGTCTCAAAATCCTTTCGATATCATATATTTTGGAACAGTTGTACAGAGAAACTCCAAGAGTCAAGAAACGCTCAGACATCTTATTAAAAAGATTCCCGCTAAAGAAATTTTCTTTGATATCAATTTGCGACCTGGACATTATTCAAAAGAGGTTGTCGATTTCTCTCTGAACCATACAGATATTCTTAAATTAAATGAGGAAGAATTACTTCAGGTTGCTGACTTATTTGAGATTGATACAAAGAGTGAAGCAAGTTTGATTGATTGGATATTTAGTAAATACCCATCAAAGATCATTCTTTTGACAAGAGGGAAAAACGGTGCAACTGTCTTCACGCATAACATTAGGGAAGATATCAAAGGACTTAGTGTAAAAGTGAAAGATACGGTTGGATCTGGAGACGCATTTTCTGCAGGTTTTATTATGGAATATTTAAGTAGCGGTGACGTTACTCTTGCTGCCCAAAAAGGCAATAAGTTAGGTGCTTATGTGGCAACGAAATCCGGGGCTGTTCCTGAATTGGATGAAAATAAACAGGAATAATTTCCTGTCTCGATATTAATTAAATTTACATTAGCTTGGAGAATTAATGACAACAATTGTAGATGTAGAGAAAAAAAGTGGGGTTTCTCGCTCAACGATCTCCAGGTTTTTAAATGGAAAAAGCGTGAGACCAGAGAATAAAAGAAAAATTGAGCAAGCCATTGATGAATTGTCATTTAAACGAAACTTCATGGCGAGCGGCTTAAAAACCAGTAAAACGTACACAGTTGGTTGTGTCATTCCTGAGATAACGGATCCTTTTTTTCCAGGAATCATCAAGGTGTTTCAGGGAGAAATGCTAAAAATGGGATATCAAACGATAATTAATACGTATGGTAATGACACAGGGCTTGAAGTTGAGCAGGTTCGTGCGCTTGCCAATAAGCGTGTTGATGGTTTGGTCGTGGCGACAAGCAAGAATGATGGATCTCATATTCAGGATTGTCTCGATGGTGGTTTGCCAGTGATTATGGTCGATAGGATTATCGAAGGTTTAAATTGTGATAGTGTCACAGTAGATAATTACCAATCTGTGTACGACGCAATATCTTTAGCAATTAGAAAAGGTCATAAGAAAATCGGATACATACGGGGTCAAGACCTTTATACAGATGTGATCAGGTTCAGGGGATATAAAGATGCACTTGAGAGGCATGGGATTGATATTCCAGATGATTATGTCGTCATAGCTGATGTGATTGAGCATGATTCAACACGACAATTCATGCGATTAATGAATTTATCTGATCCGCCAACATTAATTTTTTGTTCTAATGTTTACCATACAATGGGGGCTGTTGAGGCCATGCTTGAATATAACCTGAACATCCCCCAGGATGTATCTATTATGGTTTTTGATCTTTTATCATCTTTTCCGTACTATGGTTTTACAAGTTGTTTTAAACCGCAATTTGCAAGTATCGTTCAACCATTGGAGAAAATTGGACTGAATACTGCCGAATTATTGTTGAGCAGATTAGAAAAGGGCATGAAGAGTTATGCCCCAGTTAATGTTGAATTAAAGACGATTTTTAATATGACTGAATCCGTATCTGATTTATTTTAATGGTGCATTAGAAAATTAGATTTCTAAAGGAGGTGGTTTCTTATAGCTAGATAAAAATAATTTATTAGTAAGATGTACGTGTTGATAGAGATTAAAATTGTCTCTGAAATATGGAACTCAAGGAGAGTATCCATGCAAAATCATGAAATTTGTAACAATCAAAATCAAGGAGAAAGAATCTAATGAAAAAACTATTTTATGTGATATTTATTGCTATTTTTGTTGTAATGGCAATTACCGGCTGTGCGCCTAAAGAAGTAGTGGAAGAACCTGCAGTTGAGGAACCAGAAGAAGAAGCTGAAGTCCTTGAGCTTGCTTTGATCATCAAAGCAACAGACTCAGGTTTCTGGCAAAAAGCAATTGAAGGTGGAGAAGCTTTCGATGCCGATAACGGGGATGTGAATGTCACCACCTATGGTCCAGCATCTGAAGCTGATGTTGATGAACAACTTGCCATCCTTGAAAATGTCATCACAAGCGGCGCTGATGCCATCGTGATCGCATCCAACGCGGGTGAAGGTGCCAATGCTGCTATTGCAGATGCAGCAGGACTTGGTATTCCTGTTCTGACCATTGACACAAAGATCCCCTCAGATGATGTCGTAACACACCTTGCTA
>JAYELT010000138.1:3762-6684 GCA_034717715.1 Chloroflexota bacterium
TTGATGACGATCAAGAAGAGCTCGATTTCTTGGCGGAAGGCGTTATCAAAGCCCTCATTATCCAGGATCCCTTTAATATGGGTTATGCTGGCTGTGAATATGCTGTCAAAGCAGTGATGGGCGAAGAAATCCCAGACTTTATTGACACAGGCGTCAATGTAACCAGGGCTGAAGATCTTTAGTTAGAAGAAACATTTGAATTGGATAACCGGATTTATTCCGGTTATCCAAAATTTAAATATTCTTATTTCAATGGTTTATGCAGACCAATTTGAAAAATCTTATTGGTATCATTGACTGTTGAATTATGAAATTGTGAGGTATGTGTGGATACGACTGTACATCAATTCGTACGGATGGAAAATATCACAAAGGATTTCCCCAGCGTTAGAGCCCTAGACGATGTTAGTGTAAATTTTAAGACTGGGGAAATCCATGCGATTGTTGGGGAGAATGGCGCAGGAAAATCAACCCTGATAAAGATATTAATGGGTGTTTACCAGAAGACCTCAGGGGAGATCTTTATTGAAGGTCAGCAAGTGAATATGTCTGATCCTATCAAATCTAGGGCTTTGGGTTTGAGCGCTGTATACCAGGATGTGACCCTGGCAAGTCATTTATCTGTTGCTGAAAACTTCTTCATGGGAAGTATTCCAAAGAACAAATTTGGTCTCGTAAAATGGCGATATATGCGAGAGGAAACGCAAAAAGCACTGGATAGCCTTGGGATTGATGTTGATGCAAATGAATTGGTCAGTGACTTACCCGTTGCAAAACAAGAAATGGTTGTGATTGCAAAGAAGAATTTTGATAAAAGCCGATTAATCATTTTTGATGAGCCAACAGCATTGCTCGCAAATGAAGAAGTACAGGACTTATTTGGAATTATTCGGCAATTAAAAAAGGAAGGCGCTGCAATTGTTTATATATCACACCGGTTGGAGGAGATTTTTGAGCTTTGTGATGTTGTCACAGTATTAAAAGATGGTAAATGGGTTGACACAACATCTGTGAATACGACAAATGAAGATGAACTGGTACATAAGATGGTGGGCAGGAAAATTGAAGACATGTATTCCATCCAGCACTTTGAACCCGGTGAGAAAGTGCTTGAAGTCAGAGGGCTCACAAAAGAAGGAAAATTCAACGATATCAACTTTGATGTGAGAAGTGGGGAAATCTTAGGATTTTTTGGGTTGGTCGGATCAGGTCGAACAGAGATTATGCGCGCAATTTTTGGTGCTGATAATTTCGATCAGGGCGAATTAATTCTAAATGGCAATAAACTGAATATAAAAGGTCCGAACGATGCGATTAGGCAAGGTGTTGGATTCTTGCCAGAGGATAGAAAAAATCAAGGCCTTACACTTGAAATGTCAGTCAAAGAAAATGTCAATCTTGCATCTTACAAAGATATTTCAAAATTTGGTTTTATTAATCTAGCAGAAGAAAGAAAGAACGCTTCAGAATTCGTAAAGAAATTAAGAGTAGTTACCCCGGGAATAAATCAAAAAGTTATGAACTTGAGCGGTGGCAATCAACAAAAAGTTGTTGTTGCAAAATGGCTTTGCAAAAACAGCGGCATTTTCATTTTTGATGAACCAACAGTTGGTATTGATGTTGGTGCAAAGCGGGAAATTTATAAATTGCTCGAAGAATTGCTTAAAGCTGGAAGTGCTATCATTATTATTTCTTCTTACCTTCCAGAAATCATGGGGATTGCTGACAGGATTGCTGTTATTTGTGAAGGTCAATTTGTTAAGACAATTTCCAGAGGGAATTATGATGAAGAAGTATTATTAAGATATGCATCTGGTATTAAGTGATTCGAATTAAATTCTATTGGAGATGAATAATATGCTGTCAAAAATAAAAAATAGTAAAGTAATCAAAACAATAAACCGGGTATCAGAAAGCAACCTGATCATCATTTTGATCATATTAATCGTAGGGTTGTGGATTCTAAATCCCAAGTTTTTATCAGTTATTAATGTAACGAATTTATTGCGCCAAACAGCGATCATTGGGGTACTCGCAATCGGCATGACATTTGTTATCTTAGCAGGTGGTATAGACCTTTCTGTTGGATCTGTGCTTGCCTTTAGTAGTGTTATTGCTTCTAAATTAATGGTTGCTGGTTTTCCAATTTGGTTATCGATTTTAATTGCTTTGTTGAGTGGGGCATTAATCGGGGCAATCATGGGATTGCTGATTCACTTTGGAAAAGTGCCGGCATTTATTGCCACCCTGGGAGGTATGACTATTGTAAGAGCCCTTGTCATGCTTGTAACTAGAGCAGAGAAAGTTTTGGGATTGCCTGATGCAATTGGTGATTTTGCTATACAAAGATATTTAGAAATTCCGGCAATGGTTTACGTCTGGTTCATAGCAATAATTATTGGATTTGTGGTTGCACGTTTCACTACTTTTGGCCGAAATATGTACGCAATAGGAAGTAATGAAGAAGCTGCAAGATTGTCGGGCATCAAAATTGGGCTCTCAGTTTGTGGCATATATGCTTTTAGCGCTTTGATGTCATCCGCAGCTGGAATTCTAATGACTGCCAGACTGGGTAGTGGTGTTCCAACAGCTGGTCAAGGTTATGAACTTGATGCAATTGCAGCCGTTGTTGTAGGTGGAGCTTCTTTGACAGGTGCAGTAGGGAGTATTGCAGGAACTGTATTAGGCACAATCATCATTGCCGCAATTAAAAATGGAGGCACACTATTAGGGATCAATTTCTTCATACTGGATATTTTGATAGGCAGCCTCATTGTTGTTGCTGTTTTGATCGATCAATTGAGAAAAAATAAGACAAAATAAGGAGAATATGATGCATTCATTTGAATATCACATACCAACACGGATTGTATTTGGAGAGGGCACGGTAAAAAAGGCTGGTGAAATTGCCTCAGAATTCGG
>JAYELT010000138.1:6784-9082 GCA_034717715.1 Chloroflexota bacterium
TATATCAATCACACTGTGGAGTGGGCTCCTATGCAGGATCATTATGCGCAAGGGATGATCAGAACAATCATGGAATGCACAGATCGCTTGCAAAAAGATCTGGGTGATAAAGAAGCCAGGGCGATGTTTATGTGGACAGCGACATTTGCCTGGAATGGATTTTATGTTTGTGGATTAGGTGCATATGATCAAATTATCCACATTGTTGGACATTCCTTCTCAGCATTTTATGACACACCTCATGGAAGCGCCATGTCTGTTTCAATTCCAGCGGTTATTAAATATCACCGTGATGAAAGATTGAAAAAATTCTCGGTATTTGCAAATGAAGTCTTCGGGATTGAAGGTGATGTAAGTCAAGAAACGGCACAAAAAGGTATTGATGCGCTTGAAGCATGGTTTAAGAATATCGGCGTTCCAGTTAATTTCGCCGAAGCAAATATGCCAACTGACGAACTTGATGCAATGTGTGATGATATCCTTGAAACTGCCCATCGATGGGGTACGGAGAGTTTAACAAAGGATATGATCATGGACATCTTAAAATTGGCTATTTAGTTTTAGTCGCGATACTTGGAGATGGATGCTCCTAAAACTTATTATTTTATTGAGAAATTTAGGAGCACCTATCATCCATATAAGTGAGCTCAATCACCGTTAAGATTTTACAAACGAACTTTTAATATGAACTATTTGAATCATTGAATTATTAATTCGCGCTTTTTTATTTTCATATAGATATCAAGGAGCTAGGGATGAAGTATTTTTTGGGTATTGACTCAGGCACAAGCGGTGTAAAAGCGATTGTTGTCGGGGAAGATGGAAAATCTACTGGAATGGGGTATGAAGAACTTGACATTATCACTGAAAAACCAATGTGGGCTGAACAAAATCCTGCGGATTGGTGGGAAGCTTGTAAAACAGCCATCAAAGAAGCGGTTCATACCAGTGGTTTAGGCAAAGAAATTTATGGTATTGGTGTGACTGGACAGATGTTAGGCAGTACTCTTCTGGACAAAGATAACAATACGATCGGAAATTGCATCATGTGGTTGGATCAAAGAGCTGTTTCAGAAGTCGATTGGATAAAAGAAACAGCAGGTATGGAATTCTTATTACAGAAGACATCCAATATCCCATTAACAGGTTATTGGGCTCCAAAATTGATGTGGATCAAAAAACACCAACCTGAATTGTTTGAACAAATTGCACAGGTTATTTTTCCAAAAGATTATATAAAATTCAAGCTTACTGGTGAGATTTCATTAGATGTAACCGATGCATCAGGCTCATATTTATTTGATGTGGCCAATAGAACCTGGTCAGATGAGATGTTTGAGCTGTGTGGATTGCCGCGTGACATTGTCAGCGATAATGTCCTTGAATCTCAAGATGTGGCCGGATACTTAAGAAAAGATGTCGCTGAAGAGTTGGGATTGACTGCCAATATTCCTGTCGTTAGCGGGGCAGGTGATCAACCGGCTTGTGGACTTGGAAGTGGTGTTTATAAGGAGGGGATTGTCTCCGCGACAATCGGCACCTCAGGTGTCGTATATGCTGCTGCAAATAAGCCTATACCAGATGTAAATCAAGCAGCAGCACTATCTTTTTGCCATTCAGTTCCTGACACCTGGTGCTTATTTGGTTGCACTTTGGCAGCAGGTGGTTCGTTTAAATGGTTAAGGGATACAGTTTTTGCTGGCGAGCGAGATGCAATGAAAAAAGAAGATAAGGATGTCTATTCATTGATGACAAGCCTTGCATCAAAAGCGCATGTTGGCAGTGAAGGTTTGGTGTTTCTGCCGTATCTAAATGGTGAACGCACGCCTTATCCTGATCCCTATGCCAAAGGTGTCTTTTTCGGATTATCCTACCGACATGGATTGAATGAAATCTCTCGGTCAGTGATGGAGGGCGTAACATTTAGCTTGCGGGATACGATAGAGTTGTTGCGGGATGCAAATGTGACGGTAAGTGAAGTACGTGCTTCAGGCGGTGGTGCTAAGTCGAAACTATGGCTGCAAATGCAAGCAGACATCTATGATGCCAGCATTGTTACAACGAATGTCTCTGAGACAGGTTGCGTCGGTGCAGCCATGCTTGCAGCAATTGGTGCAAAACATTTTAAAGATGCAGAGGAAGCTTGCTCCCAAGTCATTAAACCCATCAGTGTGACAGAACCAATTCATGAGCAAGTCGCTATGTATGAAGACTTTTATCAAACTTATCGAAGCTTATACGGAACGCTAAAGGATACATTTTCAAGCCAGTCGAAAATTGTCGAGAAGTGGTTGTAGT
>JAYELT010000139.1:0-3085 GCA_034717715.1 Chloroflexota bacterium
TCTTTCGTGATTTTTATGTTCTCTGTTTGTCCACAATTTTATCCACCGGTTGTCCCCGCCTATCTCGTATTTAGTGGAAAACATGTGGATAAGTCCAGTTTTTCGATCAACCTGATACTGTTAATGAATCTTTGTATCCTAATGTAACAATCTTCTCCAACCAGTAAGGATCAAAACGACTCGGTTTGGAAGCAAATTTAGGTTTTATAAAACAGCCCCACACAAGGGGCTGTTTTCGGTAAATGTTTAATGGAGAAGCGTGTTATGCGTCGGCTCGACGTTCTGACATCATCATCTTTCGGATGACTAACTTGGTCAATTCCGCAGCAACAGATGGTATAAGTACCAGGGGCAGAATTGCGAGCCATTGTGCAATACCCAGAGGTGCTGTATTGAAAATTGGCTGAAGGAAAGGCACGTACAATACAAGTAGGATCAGTACCATTGAACCCACTACAGCCCAGTTCATCAGTTTATTCTTGAATAAACCAATCTTAAACAGCGGATAGAACTCAGATCGCGCAGTGTAGGCTCTGAATAACTCCGAAATACTCAGTGTAACAAACGCCATGGTTTCAGCAAATTCAAGGTTCTCGGGATCAATAAATCGGCCAATTGCAAAAGCACCCAAGGTTACTGCTGTAATGGCAATTGTCTGCACGATAATACCAATCAGCATATTCTTGTTAATGATCGATTCATTGGTAGGTCGAGGGGGCTGGTCCATTGTGTCTGGATCTCCTGGTTCTGTTCCCAAAGCCAGCGCTGGAGCGCCATCTGTAACCAGGTTCAACCATAGAAGCTGGATTGCCGTCAGCGGTATCGGCCAACCGAATAATGTCGCCAGAAAAATGATCATGATCTCCGCAACATTGCAGGAGAGCAAGTAATAAACAAATTTCCTAATATTACTGTAGATTACGCGGCCTTGTTCAACAGCTGATACAATACTGGCGTAATTATCATCTGTAAGAACCATATCCGCAGTACCCTTTGCCACATCTGTCCCGGTTATCCCCATCGCAACACCAATATCTGCTCTTTTAATAGCCGGGGCATCATTCACACCATCACCTGTCATGGCCACGACCTCTTGATTGGTGCGCAGTGCATCCACAATGCGCATTTTATGTTCAGGACTGACCCTGGCATACACATCTGTCACTTTTGCGTTTTCAATCATCCCCTCTTCAGACAGCTTATTAAGTTCTGATCCTGTCATCACCTGCCTGCCAGGCTGCAGAAGGCCAATTTCCTCAGCAATAGCACGGGCAGTATTGGGATAATCACCAGTGATCATGATCGTGCGGATTCCAGCATCCCGGGCGGTGTTAAGGGCATCCTTGACTTCAGAACGCGCCGGATCGATCATGCCAATCAAACCAACGAAAGTCAGATCTTTCTCAAGTTCATCGCTATCAACCTCATCTGGCAATACCGGTACCATCCGATAAGCAACACCCAGCACCCGCAGAGCATCGCCCGTCATGGCGTCATTGGCAGACCAGACCTCCTTACGCCGTTCTTCAGTCAGTTTTTCATCACCGTTTTGGAGTGTTTGAATATGAGAGCATAAATCCAGCACCACATCTGGTGCGCCTTTAACCGCCACGATGTGCCATTCCCTCCTCCCATCCTCTATCGTGAGCGGTGAGATATCATCGTTTCGAGGTTCTTCAACAGTATGAACAGTTACCATTCTTTTGCGAGCAGAGTCAAAGGGAATTTCCTGTTTGCGCGGATAGGCATCATTCAGCAATTTCGCAGAAGCGCCAGCTTTTAATGCTGCCACTAAGATAGCGCCTTCAGTGGGGTCGCCGATCATCCTGAATGTTTCCTGACCGGCTTGTTCCCCTGCGTGTTCGAGTTGGGAGTCGTTATTCAGTGTGCCCACCCATAAGGCCGTTTTAACCGCAGGATAATCCTCCAGAGAAACCGATTTACCATCCAGTGTGAATTCACCTTTAGGTGTATACCCGCTGCCTGTGACACTCACAAATTCACCATCCGTCCAAATGCGTGTGACGGTCATTTCGTTTTGTGTCAGCGTCCCCGTCTTATCAGAACAAATCACCGTGGCTGAACCTAATGTTTCAACCGATGAAAGTTTTCGAATGAGTGCATGTCGACGAACCATTTCACGCATGCCTAATGCCAAGCTTATCGTCACAACGGCTGGCAACCCTTCTGGCACAGCAGCAATAGCCAATGAGACAGCTATCATAAATAATTCCGTAAAATGTTCAAGAGCTGCCTGGCTGAAAATGTTCGCCGTACCCGGTCCCAATAAAAATCGGATCGCACCAATTACGAATACCAGGCCACAAACTGCCAGGGACCCCCAACCCAGCACTTTCCCGAGTCCATCAAGACGCCGCTGAAGCGGAGTTTGTTCGTCTTCAACACGCTGCAGCATTGTCGCTATCATCCCCAACTGCGTGTTCATCCCTGTGCTGACCACGACACCCTTACCGCGTCCGTAAGTGACCAACGTCCCCATGAAGGCAGTATTTCTTCGGTCACCCAAAGGGATATCTTCTTCAAGACGAGTTTGTGCATTTTTGTCGACAGCAACAGATTCTCCTGTGAGGGATGCTTCATCGATCTTAAGGTTTACAGCTTCTAACAATCGAACATCTGATGGAATATAATTTCCAGCTTCAAGGAAAACAATATCCCCTGGGACAAGTTGCGATGCAGGTACAGAAACTCGATGGCCGTTACGGATCACATTCGCCTCAGGTGCAGCCAATTTCTTCAGAGCTGCCAGAGATGCCTCAGCACGACTCTCCTGAATGATGCCCATGATGGCATTCAAGATCACGATCGCCATGATGGCAATGGCTTCGGTGTAGTCTCCTAATAAAGCCGAGATGATTGCTGCACCCAGCAGCATATAGATCACGAAACTATTGATCTGGTCCCACAGCATCTCCCAAAAAGTCGTAGGGGGGGCTTCCTGCAATTCGTTTAGGCCAAACTGTTCCTGTCGGGACATGACTTCTTCACTGCTAAGCCCTGATTCGGTTTGGGTTTCTAGCTTCTCTAAGACATCCGTGCTGCTCATGGTGTGCCATGAAATCGA
>JAYELT010000139.1:3185-28546 GCA_034717715.1 Chloroflexota bacterium
CCTGCAATTCGTTTAGGCCAAACTGTTCCTGTCGGGACATGACTTCTTCACTGCTAAGCCCTGATTCGGTTTGGGTTTCTAGCTTCTCTAAGACATCCGTGCTGCTCATGGTGTGCCATGAAATCGATATATCTTCATACGGACTTGCTTTCAACCCCATTTTTTCATCACTCATGTAATAACTCCAATCAAATAATTTTCAAACTATAATCATACGTCACGATTAAAAAATAACCCTTAGATTATCTTAGGGTCAATAATCCCGATTATTGACACAAATCCCGCTAATTATATCTGGTTTTGAAACCAAACAGAATTGCCCCCTGTTAGGACAAACCGATCCCCTTTTTTATTACTGCACTGTTTGTCGGCGCACCCACATCAGCAGCAATAACGTGACATTTTACCCGCATTAAGAACAGAATTGGCGAATGCACCTCCGAGAGAGTCTCATAATTTCCCATCCCTTTTGAAAAGATCAGTTCTGCCGTATTGAAAATCTCCTGAAAACCCTGGCTGCACATTGACAGGATTGTCCCGGGGACTCGTGAGCCGTTGTCAATCACCTCAGCAACCTGATCAATCCCCGCTGCAATGGCATCTGCCATGGTCGCGTCATTGATAACTGCGCCACCCCGCACGGCATATGTTACGGGCTTGGGCAGCTCTTCAATTAACAGTCGATCAAACACAGTTTCACCAGCATTGTCTGCCAGGAATAACACAGAGTTTACATCCCTCAATCGCGTTAACAGGATTTCCGTGTCATCTATAGCCAGTTCCTCATTCAGCACTTGATCAACAATGTCCCAAAGGTCGTAATCCGGGTTGGGTCCAAAATCAATGATATTTCCAGCAATGCTCAACCGGAGAGCAGTTGCCAGCCGATCCTCAGAAGCATCCAGCAAAGACTGTAATTCAGGCACCATTCTCAGCGCCTTTTCGGTTGCTTCTTTCTTCACCTGAAAATACGGGTCTGGATTGCCGGTAATATCGCGAACAAGCTGATGAACCTTTGTGCCGATCACTGGCGGTGTAGCACCGTCTTCTATTCCCTGTAATATCTCCAGGATGCTTAAAACGATGTCCTTTTCCTGTGCTGGGGTTGCCTCAGACATACGGGCGGCTTCAATGGCTTGACGTAAAAAACAGGGGTAACAATCTAAAAATGTTCGCATGGGCAGTATTATATCGGATTACTTGGTCATTTAGCAACGAAGCAATCAATTGCCAGAACTTCTGAACTTGTTGGGTAGATTAATCCCCTATTAGATTAAGGAATGATCGCTTTAGCCCGATATTTAACAATAAAGGCCTCACTTCGTAAAATCAGGCCTTTTTATGTGAAAAATTATTTTTAGCTGTTAAGTGACGCTCTCAGGTTAAATTAATTTGAAACGAAACCAGACCTATTCTTCAGGTCCAATATAAGTACCAGAAGGTAAGACCGTCCGCTTGGGTACCACCACAATTCCATCTTTTACCGAGTAGGTATCCATATCAAATTCCGTACCCCTGGGGAATGGTTTAATGGTGACATCCTGCCCCATGCGGACATTTTTGTCGATAATTGCACCTGTAATCTCACAATTTTCACCGATCTGGATAGGAATACTGCCTGAATCATCATAATAATCGGCACCCATCAAAATGGAATCTTTAATCCGAACACCACTCTTTATAATACTGCGTAAACCGATCACAGCATGATCAATCTCCGTGTCATTAATCATACAGCCTTCAGCTATTAATACATTTTTCAATCGACAATCTGACAGCCGGGAGCCAGGCAAAAACCGTGCGTGTGTGAAGATGCGCTTATGTGGGTTATAAATATCAAAACTCGGGTCAGAACTGGTCAGGTCCAGGTTGGCTTCGTAAAATGAGCGGATGGTTCCAATGTCACGCCAATAACCGGAAAATTCATAACCATAAACACGTGGTTTATTTTTGACGCAGTAAGGGATGATGTCATAGCCAAAATCATTAAAATCCTGACCACTGGATTTGAGTGATAAGATATTGACCAGTGTATCCAGGTTAAACATATAAATACCCATGGAAGCCAGATATGGTTTGTCAGGATCATCGCGACACACAAAATCATCCAAAACTTGTGGGTCCTTTGGTTTCTCCGCAAAGTCAATGATCTCACCCTTATCATCCCATTTTAACAAACCAAACCTGGAAGCATTCGCTCGATCTATCGGCTGCACTGCAACAGTCACATCAGCTTTGTTCTCCCAGTGTGATTGTGCCATTTTGGAGTAATCCATGCGGTAAAGATGGTCTCCAGACAGGATAAGCACATAGCGAGAACGAGAGGATTGAATCTCTAAAAGCTGCTTACGAACTGCATCTGCTGTCCCCTGATACCACTCCATCCGCTCCATGGTTTGCTCTGCAGCCCATATCTGAACCCAACCTGTATGGAAGGAATCAAAGTTATAGGTGCCGGTGATATGATGGTGCAGCGAAACTGAATTGAACTGTGTAAGGACGGCAATCTTGTAGATAGCAGAATTGATACAATTACTGATCGGGATATCGATCAATCGATACTTCCCGGCAATTGGTACAGCAGGTTTGGAACGCATTAAAGTTAATGGATATAACCGCTTTCCCTGACCACCACCTAAAACCACAGCTAAAATTTCTTTCAAGCTATGCATATCAGCTCCTTTACTTACTTAAACCACTCTAATATTAGAAAGGACCATTTATATACCCTATTCTAACCCTATATTCGATTTCTACATATTCAAAATCATTCTTGAATTATTGCAAAGCCTGAAGTTGTGATTTACGCCCTTTTACCATCAATAGAATATCTTCCGCAGATTGCAGCGTACCTTCACTGACAGGTCCAAGCATCTGCGCCAACTCTTTTTGTCGATCATCTCCCTCAAGAGAAGCCACTTCTGTATACGTTCGACCATCTATTAAATACTTCGCTACATTATAATGCTGGTCGGCATATCCTGCCAGCTGCGGTAAGTGCGTGATACACATAACCTGGTGCTGCCGAGAGAGATTCCAGAGCTTTTCCCCGACCACAATGCCGACTCTCCCTCCGATGCCCTGATCAATCTCATCAAAGATCAAGGTTGGAACCCGGTCCGCTTTGACCAAGACATTCTTCAAAGCTAACATCAAGCGTGATGTTTCACCTCCGGAAGCGGTCTTCACCAGAGACCTTAAGCCTTCTCCTGGGTTCGTCTCGACCAGAAACTCCACCCGATCATATCCATTGGCATTAAATGCCACCCGCTTTCCATCTGCTATGGGCAGCCCATTTATGTCAGAACGTTCACCGATTGCAACCTTGAAGCTCGCATTTGCCATTCGCAAATCATTCAGCTCAATTTCCACCAGCTGACTGAGTGCCTCACCAGCTTCATGTCGCATACGACTGAGCTCCTGCGACTTTTCAGCAAGTTTCACCAAAAGTTGCGCTTCTTGCTCTTCCAGTGCCTCTATACGTTCTTCTGCGTGCGTGATCGCTGTCAGCTCTTCCTTGGCATGCACACCAAAAGCCAGTATCTCTTCTATGCTGTTGCCATATTTTCGCTTCAGGTTGTTGATCAAATCGATACGTTCTTCAATCCTGTTGAGCAAACGCGGATTAAATTCAATACCTTCCACATAATTCTGTAATTCCAACGCTAAATCCTGAAGCTGCATCAGGGTGGTTGCTCCCCCTTCAGATATTGTTGCAGTGGATGGATCAATGCGGGAAAGATTTTTTAAGTCTTCTGATACTTCTCCTAATAATTCACTGATGCCTGGAATATCTGGCGTCCCATCCCCAATGAGCATCAACGCATTCTGTGAGTGCTTCGCCAGGCTTTCGGCATTAGCCAATCTGGTGCGTTCTAGTCGTAATGCTGCCTCATCTCCCGGCTCCAGTTTTGCAGATTCGATCTCCTGGATTTGGTAAGAGAGCATATCCATCCGCCGGGCTTTATCCTGCTCGTTCTGCTGCAAATGACCGAGTGTCCTTTGCACCTCTCGAAGCTGCTGATAAATATCTTGATACATTCCTAATTCCGCTTTTACATTTGCAAAGCTGTCCAATAAAAACAGATGGTTGCGCATATGCAATAAGGAAAGATGCTCAGATTGCCCATGAATATCCACCAGATAGGCACCAATCTCTCGCTGAAGCGTAGCGGTTACAACTCGACCATTAACCCGGGAAGTGTTGCGTCCCTCAAGACGAATCTCTCGTGCCAATGTGACGAAATCCGGGTTATCGAGCAGGTCTTCTGCTTCAAGCAATGCATTAACCGATGTTTTGATACCTGGAGATAACCGAAATGTCGCTTCGATCATTGCCTTATCAGTATCTGTACGGATAGCGGCTGCTTCTGCACGCCCGCCTAAAACTGCTTCCAGCGCATCCAATATGATCGATTTACCAGCGCCAGTCTCACCTGTAAAGACAACCAGGCCATGATTCAAGTCCAGGCTCAATTCGTCTATAATAGCAAAATTCTTTATGTGTAATTGCGTTAACATGGGTTAATTTTGTTACGACTCCTCAAGATCGGCGACTGCCGGAAAGACGATAATATGCTGACGGGGTAGCCATCACCAGATACAGAACTTGATAACCAAGGGGCAGTAAACTAAACAGGCTAACCGACCCCGATCCCAGCCCCAAGGCCAGGTTAATGATCGAGATCAAAATTAATGGGAGGCCTCCCAGGATCACTCCAGTAGAAACAAGCCTGAATAAACGCTTGCTGCGACGTTTCTTGATCACAAATCGCACCGCTTCAGCTATACCAACACCAGCTGCGGGTGCCAACAAGAAGGTGAAAAAGCCTATCATCCGGATTATGAAACTTGCAGCAAAAGATGCAATGACAGCAATCAGGAAGCCCCATAGGTAATCCAACGGTTTGCTGGTATCAAAAACCTTCTGCTGACTGCGGACGCAATCCTTACAGCGGTAACCAATCGGCGTCTGAATAGCCTCTTCAGGTGTGATGGGTTTACCGCATTTGCTGCAGCGCAGCGTTATAGCTTGTTCATCTGCGGGTGATTCTGAATTATTTCGATTGGTCATCAGCTTGTCTATTTATGATGGGATTTCTTTCCATATGGGATGTCAGATTGCGATAGAAATAACTTGGATCCTCAAAACGAACCATATAAAAGGTTTTGTGATTAGCGGTGATCCGAACGCTGTCACCACTGGAAAGGTGAACGGGTTCATGACCATCCACGCTCACAACGGCTTCATGCTGCGTCCGAACTTTTATCTCTACAGAGGCTCCTTCCGAGAGAACAATTGCCCGGTCCACTGAGAGGTGAGGTGCAACAGGAACCAGCAATATATTGCGTATCTCCGGAGGAAGGATCGGACCACCCGCGGCAAGGGCGTAGGCTGTTGAGCCTGTCGCCGTAGCGGCTATCAAGCCATCAGCAACATAACTGATAATATATGTACCATCCAGATATGCTTCAATTTCTATAGGGCGAACATACTGTCCCCGGGCAACCACGACATCATTGATCACATCGTAGGAAGCTTTCTTTTCACCATCGAGGATGCAACAGGCATTGAGCATCATCCGTGCTTCATATCTAAATTTACCAGCCAACAGGTTTGGAAGGGACTCCTGCCAATCTTCCCTTGTCAATTCAGCAAGAAAACCAAAGTGACCAATATTGATCCCCAGCAGTGGAACATCAACTGGTGCACATAGATGTCCAGCACGCAGCATCGTCCCGTCGCCCCCCAATGCAATCAACAGATCAAAGGTTTTCGCCTTGACTGCGTTGCGAAGGTTCTCATCATTTAATGAGCCAGTTTGGATATTAATGCCTTCACCATGGAGGAATACACCTACATCCCTGGCAACATTAAGGGCACCAGGAATGTCCGGGTGCGCCAACACGGCGACCGTTTCAGGCGGTTTTTGTGGCGGTTTCATAACGACCTAATTATAGCCGTTTTTAATAGGCTTCCCAAATGAACCCATCTTTAGAATTCATTTATTCCACCCAGATAAAATCAATGAGGTCGTCTTTACTAAATCCCTCCCTGATTTTCTGCGGGTTCAAAGCAGGAAACTCTAAATGATAAAGGGCTTCTTCGCCAAAAAGAAAGAAACCTTTCGAGTCCGGCTGCCAAAATACGTTTTTGATGGCGATATCACTGAGTTCTTGCAGTGGTCGACTGCTTGATGATTGATACAAGCGCGCCCCAGCAGCGCCTTTCACGCCATCTCCCCAACCAACCATCCAATTCCCGGTGGGGGAAAGATTGACACCACCTTCATCAGCTAAGAATACATCATCTCCATCTGGATGAATTAAGAGTACACCTTGTGATTGGCTCACAACGAACATCCCACCCGAATCCCAAACGCAACTTTCCCAATCGCCTGCTCGCTGCAAGTTGTAGGCCGTACTCCCGGGTTTTAGAAGATAAATACCCGCTACCATTTCATTAGGTACCGAGTTATTATTTCCAACGATAAACGCAATTGTCTTCGTGTAGGGATCAAAACCTACCTCATCAAAGGATCCGCGAAAAATAACTGTTGCCTCCTCCTTCTCAATATTAACCTGCCGGAGGGTTTCAAGGCCTGAAGGTGTTTGAGAATAACTGATAAAGGTTTGGCTGTTGAGCCAGCCCACAAATACTTCGCCCTGGCTTTCGGAGTCCGGGAAATACAGCGTGTTCTGGTCATTAAAACCCGGCACCTGAATGCCCGTAACATTCAACGCATGCCAGCTGCCCTCCTCCTGATCAAATTCCCCGAGTTCCAGTGAGATAAGGAAACTGCTACCTGGTGACCAAAAAGGTGTTCCGTTTTGAGTAGACAATCCATTTAGGCGCTCAACACGATCATTTAATGTGTCATAAATATACAAATCGCTTGATTGATTATCTAATGCCCCGGTAAAGGCGAAATATCGACTGTCTGGAGACCAGGCCAACCCTTCCGGACGTGTCACTGCTTGCAGAGTCTCAAAAGCGAGTGTCCCAACCTCATTCACGATCTTTCGCTGCAGGGTTAAAGATAATAATGGTGAGATCTGAATAATTTCAGCAGAAGGCAGGTTGATTTGATACAGTGCTAATTCGTCCAGATTTAGCGGTGAGCCAGCCCGAACAATCAGTGTTTCTCTATCAGGCGAGAGCCCCCAGAGGAGATCAGCAGTATATATGGGTTCTGGGAGATTGATTTCAATGGTCTGATCGGCTTCCAGATCATAGGCGTATAGCATACCGCTTTCTCCCCCAGGATAGACCAACCAGGGCCCATCTATCTCGTCAGTGGGCTCATAGGTCGGTGTAAAAATCTTCTCTTCGGTGAAATCCGGCGTTGGGGTCCCCAATCTTCCGATCTGTTCCAGGGCTGCCTGCTGAGTCAATGCAATCGCTGCGTTGGTCGCAGCCCGGGCTTCCGCTGTTGGTGTACGTGACCATGAGGCCGGTGTTGGTGACGTTAAACTGCAAGCCATACAAACCATCAGCAGCATTAAAATTAACCCAAATACGTTGATCTTATACTGCTTCATTTCAAACTCTTGGTTCAATCCTCGAGAATTTCCAGGTTGGACATAGAAGCTACCAGCGCTTTTAATCCCAGACCCTCAAAATATACTTCAACCGTCTCATCGCCATACTCCAGACGGCTGGCCCGGACCAGGCCCTCCCCATAAACGGGATGTGATACGCGCATCTCTGGGGAGAACCGCTGGGTGATCGCCTGAGGTGGAGAAGATTTTTTTTGACGTTGATTCGATCCATATTGGCGATCCCACTGTAAAACTCTCATGTCGTAAGCCTGTCGACCTTCCCTGCGCTTGCTGATTTGTCCAAGGATCAATTCTTCTGGCAGTGAGTCCAGGAAGCGCGATGGCTGCATCGTCTCATAGCTGCCATAGGGACTGCGCCGCCTGTGCGCCCTCAGGAGGTATAGCCGATCCTTCGCGCGTGTCAAACCGACATAAAACAAACGCCGCTCCTCCTCCATAGCTTCCGGATCATCCCGGGAACGGCTATGTGGTAAGTAGTATTCATCGAGACCAATGATGAAGACCTGTGGAAATTCCAGGCCTTTTGCAGCATGCAGAGTTAATAGTGTCGGGGCATCTAATTTTTCAGGCAGTGTATCCTGGTCGGCCACAAGCGCCATTGCTTCAAGGAACTCTGCCAAACCGCGCTCCTCATACTCCTGCAGAACCTGCCGCAGCTCCTCTACATTAGCCCATCGATCTTGCAACGCATCACTCTCATTTTTGATATAAACATCATAGCCGGTGTCCTGTAAGATCAGGTCAAATAACCCAGTTAAAGACACCTTGTTGAGATTCTCTCGCCAATTCGAAAGCATATTAGCAAAGGGTTTCAAACGCTCAGCTGCCCGTTCCAAGGCGACTTGATGCGATCTGCTTTCATCCGTCAACAACCCCAGTAAAACCTCACCGCTGCTCAAACCACTCTGGCGAGCTCGCCTTCGCAGCTTTTCCAGCGTGACCGCACCAATGCCGCGGTGGGGCAGGTTGATGGTACGTGCCAGGCTGACCTCATCTTTCGGATTGTAGATCAAGCGAAGGAAAGAGATCAGGTCTTTGACCTCTCGCCGGCCGTAAAACCGCTGTGTACCAACCAGGCGGTAGGCCATGTTCTCTCGCCGAAACGCCTCCTCAAGCAGCCGGGACTGTGCATTGGTTCGATACATGATGGCGAAATCTGACTCTTTTGCCTTTCCAAGCATGATCTGCCTCTTGATCGTATCTACAACATAACTTGCTTCTTCTAAATCATCCCCAGCCTCATAAACGACGATCTCATGCCCTGTCCCGCGATCCGAAAAGAGCACTTTTTCCGTACGGTTAGGATTTTCGTTGATCACAGCAACTGCCGTGTCCAGGATGGTTTGCGTGGAGCGATAATTCTGCT
This sequence comes from Chloroflexota bacterium, assembly GCA_034717715.1. GTDB lineage: Bacteria > Chloroflexota > Anaerolineae > Anaerolineales > Anaerolineaceae > Brevifilum. Next base: position 12,115 of record JAYELT010000139.1, read on the forward strand.
CCAGCAAGATCTTGTTCATATCAGGATAATCTTTTTCAAATCGCTGCACATTGCGATAATCCGCACCCCGCCAGCGATAGATTGACTGATCTTCATCGCCCACAACAAAGATATTTTGATGAATGGAAGCGAGATGATAGAGCAGAAAATATTGCGCCTGGTTGGTATCTTGAAATTCATCTACCAGGATGTGCTGAAAGCGTTTGGCATACTTCTTTCGCACCTCAGGATGCTTCTCGAGCAGGTTAGCCGTGTATAAGAGCATATCATCAAAGTCCAGGGCATTGCTGACTACCAGATAATCCTGGTAAGCCTGGTAGATCACTTTGATCATTTCATCTCGATGACTCAGCAATGGATAACCTTCAGAACTGATCAAGTCGTTTTTGGCTTTGCTGATCCTGGTGTGGACTTGACGCGGGTTGTAATCCTTTGTATTCATCCCCTTCTCCCGGATGACCCGTTTAATCAGAGAAAGTTGATCGTCAGTATCAAAAATAACGTAATTATGATCGATGGGCAAATAAGAGGCCTCACGCCGCAGGATGCGTCCGCAAATGGCATGAAAGGTGCCCAGCCAGACGCCTTCCGCCCTGCCTTCCAACAAACCCGCTACACGGTTTTCCATCTCCCGGGCAGCTTTATTGGTAAATGTAACCGCAAGGATTTGATGAGGGGAGATTCCCTGCGCTGCAATTAAATAAGCAATGCGATAGGTCAGTACCCTGGTTTTTCCCGAACCCGGACCTGCTAATACAAGAACAGGCCCTGGCGGGGTTGCCACGGCCTTCTGCTGCTGTGAGTTAAGTTCGCTCAAGAGTTCTTCCATAATGAATTCGATTTTACCGTTGCCTTATCTGAGCGTCAACGAGATATGGTTAATATCTCATTGAGATCAGATATTAAATCGGACCAGGATATAATCCCCATCTTTCACGGTATAATTTTTCCCCTCCAAGCGGAGCTTTCCCTGATGACGTGCTTCTGCTAAACTACCTAAGGCAACCAGATCAGCGCAGGATATCACCTCCGCTCGAATGAATCCACGCTCTAAATCGGAATGGATACTGCCGGCAGCCTCCAGCGCCGTTCCCCCCTTTGAGAGCGTCCAGGCATGCACCTCTTTTTCTCCTCCTGTGAAAAAGGACAGCTGGTTTAGAAGATCATACGAAAGTCGGATAAACCGATCTAGGCTGGGTTCTTCAATGCCATATTCCTCAAGGAAAACTTCAGCATCCCCGGGCGGTAATTGAGCAATATCCATCTCGAGTTTCGCTGGCATGCAAATGACTTTCGTCTTAGCATAGTGTGTGTCAACCGCAAGGCGGTGTTGATCTTCGGATTGGTTGATCACTATTAATTGTGGTTTCCGGCTTAGAAACCCATAACTTGAAAGCAATTTTTCTTCCTCATCGGAGAAGGTTTCATTGCGCAATGGGATTTCCTTAGATAAGATCCCCTGTAATTTTTCAAACAAGGCACTTTCGCGTTCAACCAGGCCGGTTTCCCTGCCGTAGCCGCCCCGTTTGCGCTCCTCTGACAAGCGTTGTAATTTTCGTTCGATGATGATCATGTCATTCAGGATCAGCTCCGTTTCCATGTCAGCCAGGTCACGCAAAGGATCCACACTGCCTGCAAAATGCGGTACCCGGGGATTCTCAAAATGACGCACAACGTGAATATAGCCGTCCATTTGCGATAACGTGTTTAACAATGCGCCGGAAATTCCCTTTTCCGATGCTTTCCCATCAAGACCTGCGATGTCTGCATAGGTTACTTTTGCAGGGACTATTTTCTTGGGGCTGATAATATCCGCCAGCTGATTAAGACGCTCATCAGGAACATCAATAACAGCTCGATGCACTTCTAGTCGATCACCACTGATCCCTGTAGGAACACTCCCACGCGTCAGGGCGTTGAACAAAGTCGTCTTGCCAGATTGAGGTAAACCAATAATTCCTAATTCCATAACACACTCCATTAAAAGCAGCCCTATTAGGTGACTATCCAGGCTGCATCATGTCAGCTAATCATACCAGAACGATCTTCAAGGAAACAGAAAGGTACAAAACAAACTCAAGAAATCATTTATTGCGCAGTGAGTGCTTGACCTAACTAACACGAAAGGTTAAAATACTAACACTTCAATGCCGAAGTGGCGGAACTGGCAGACGCGCACGACTCAAACTCGTGTGCCCTCGGGCATGTGGGTTCGATTCCCACCTTCGGCACCTAAAAATCAATAAAGCTCACTTGTATACAAGTGAGCTTTTTCTTAAATCATGAATGTATGATAACCTTAAAGGGAGCTATCTGATCAACACCAATGATCGTCAATCTGCAATGAAATTCGAACCTCTTGAGATCCATTTACTGGGTCCTGTTGAAATTTCATATCGGGGTAAACCGCTGAAGATCAGCCGGCGTCTTGAGCGTGTCATGTTGTATTATCTCGCGGGGGAACATCGACCCATCAGCCGTTCTGATCTGATTGACAAACTTTGGCCAAATGCAAACCAGGCTGACCCACGTAGAGCCTTAAGGACAGCTCTTTCACGATTGCGAAAACAGCTGCCAGATCCCGAGTTCATCAAAACTGAGTTGGATAAAGTTTGGTTAGATATTGATCGCTGTAATATTGATCTTCTGAGCTTTGAACGTCTTAATCAGCGATTAATGAACCTGCTTGACGCCTATCATAAGAATCGAAGCCTTCCAAAACAAATTGCACGACATCTGCAGGAAGCACTATCCTTTTGGCATGGAGAAAGCTTTCTCCTAGGTGAAGATTTAAGTACTTACCCAGAAATTGAGTTTTGGCGCCAAACGCAAAATAAGATCCAGGTAAATTATCGCAGGTCGCTCATGAAAAGATTGGGGGAACACTACCAGGCTGCCGGTCATCCTGAAATGGCCTTGGGCCTATTTATGCAGCTCGTTCAAGGGGACTTACTGTATGTTAATCTTCATCTCGCCGTTCTTGAAATCCTGACACAGCTCGGACGGCATCAGGAAGTGGTGGATTATTGTGACAAACTGGAAGCAGACTATGAGCGGGAATATCATAACCCGCTTCCAGAAGCCATCCTCTCACATTACCAATATTCACAAATACAGGTTAACCTAAACAAGAAAATTCCAGCCCGGGAATGGTCCATCCCACTTACAATGCAGCTCGAGATGGTAGGCCGGCAGGAAGAACTCACACAACTGCAAAATGCCTATTTCCAGGGTGGAGTTGTTGTGATCAAAGGTAAACAGGGATGCGGAAAATCTCGTCTTGTCCAGGAACTTTATCACAACTTGACCCCCACCCCATTGTTTCTCGTAGCACCGTCACTTAAATTAGAGAACACACTCCCTCTCTCCCCGATCATTCACTGTTTGCGTCATCAAGTCCCTGAAGAAATTTGGAAGGAAATTAACCCTATTTGGCTGGATCAAATGACCCTTCTGCTGCCAGAGCTGGCTGAGAAGCAAGACACCCAACACACGGGTCAATTTTCGTCAGCACCTTCTGGGCAGCAGAACCTTTTTGAAGCACTGCTGCATGTCTGTTCAGCAATCACAAAGAAATACGGAAGAATTTTAGTTTTTCTGGATGATGCACAGTGGGTTGATGATCAAACCATTCAAGCATTATCTTATCTGGTTCTGAATGGTTTTTTTAAACGGAACGGCTTGTTGATCATTACTGCTGATTCAGAAGAACCTAATCCCAACCTGGAAAAAATGATCGACCGGTGGAACCGGTCGATACCGGTGAAGAACATTCAGGTAGGCCAACTCACACCGGATGAAATCGCTGCCCTGGCTCAACAAGTATTAGACAAGCCCCTTCCCACATCAATGGTCGATCGGTTGTTTATTGAGACAAACGGCAACCCATTTTTCACCCTTGAAATCATCCGATATTTACTCGATCTTCCCCAGGATATTGAGAGCTATAAGACAACTGACCCATTCCCTCTACCTGATAGTGTCCATTCAATCATCCGCGTGCGTTTGGGGCATCTTGATGTGGAAGCGCGTCATATACTGCAATGTGCGGCCGTTCTTGGCAGCGGCTTTTCAACAACACCATTACAATCCATCGCTCAGTTGGAAAAGATTCCAGATTTATCTTTCCTTAACCCCCTGATCAATGCTGGATTTATTCTTCCATCACAAGAAAATCCGGCTTCAGATAATTATCACTTTGTCCATGAAAAGATGCGTGAAGTGGTGCTTAACGAAGCATCCCCACTGCACCTGCAAATAATACACAGACGGGTTGCGAGATATTTGGTTGATGAACCACAAGCCAAGATGAAAGCGGGCATCATTGCCAACCATTTCCTGAAAGGTGGGAAGGTTAAGGAAGCATTTCATTGGTTCCTGATAGCCGCAAAAAATGCCTGGAACGTGGGTGCAAAAGAAGACGTTTTAAAAGCCTATCAGGTAGCAGAAAACCTCTATTATAATGCTCCTGAGGGGACCTTCGATATCCATGATGCGGCTCATCTTTACCAGCAATGGGGAGAATTCGCTTACCAATCCACTCAGATCGATATGCTGGAAGAAACAGGCGCAAAATTACAGTATTTAGGTGAAAAAGAACACATCCCGAAGTTAATTGGTGCCTCGAAGATTGCCCTGGCAAATGCATGCCTTCTACGAAGAAGTTTTGACACCGGTCTTAAGATCATTCAGGAAGCTATAAGTATCATTGAGCACACTGACGATCGCCTAACATTTATTCGAGCAATACTGCGCGAAGGTTCATTGCATTGGTTAAAATTCAACTTTGATCAAGCAATGCGGGCAGCAGAAAAAGCGCTCAAAATCATTGAGACAACTGCCGATGAATCAGCTGATATGACTTCATTATGCTTTTACGCCAGATATATTATCAACATGTGCTATTATGCCAATGGTGAAGGGGAAAAAGCCCTGTTATATGTCCAGGAAACCTATGATAATTTTTATCATCAACTCAACGCTTTTGATCGAACGCGAACACACTATTTGTTTTCGTATATACATCTCTTAATGGCTAACTTTGAAGAATGCAAGAGAGATTCGTTGAAGGGATACAAAATTGCGGATTCTATGGGGCTCGAATACACGGTAGAAATTTGTCTCATTCATCTCAGTAAAGCGAATTTTTATCAAGGAAATCTGGATGATGCTTATAACTTCGCAACGAAAGCGCTCATGATGAGCGAGAAAAATAATCACAAGCACCTCATAGCATATGCAAACTGTGCGCTTGGAGATGTCTTCGGCTTCCTTAACAATTTTGTTCTGGCTGCAAAATACTTTAAAGTTGCCCAGCTGAGGCTAGGCTTTGACAGCACATCCCTGCCCCAATTGGTTACCGATCTCCATTTGGCTCATTTATTTATCTGGAGTGAAGATCTCCAGGAAGCAAGAACCTTATTATCACCTGTCCTTGAAATCACCAAGAAATTTGGTGTTAAACACCTCCTGACCCAAGCGTTGATCCTCTCGGGTACATGTGACCTGATTGAAGGCAATTTCATCCCTGCAGAGGAAAAAATCAATCAGGCAGCAGAATTAGCACAAAATAATGGCCTTAAATTTGAAAGCATGTGGTGCAAACTTCAACAGGCACAGCTTGCCGTATCCCAACGGAAATTAACTTTGGCTGAAGGAATCTTAAGAGAGATACTGGTTGAAGATCAGACATTCAGCGTCGCCTGGCTCAAGTTGTACGGCATGGGAATTTGTGCTCAAATCCAGGACCTTACTGATCAGTTCATATTTCCTGACCTTCAATCCGACTTCACATCTTTCTTAGATGAAATTGAATCGCACACCCAATCCCCACCTCTCATACAAGAATTCACACATGCAAAACGATATTGGCAGGAGGGTGTACGATTCCCCTGAAGCGTGTCCACGTTTTGGTAACGGTCTGATGATATGCTTTATTATCGTTGCAGTTAACATCGCACGCGGGCATATGGCCGAGGGGTCCATATGCAAGAGAACCGACAATGCCACAGGGAGATGATGCAGGCACTGCCGGTTCTTTTTTTAACCTCTTATCCCTTTTTTATGTGTGCGACAGTTACTCCCTCACCACCCTCTGTTCTACCACCCCTTTCGAAACGCTCCACATGTGGATTACCTGCCAATGCCTCCCGCACTGAATCCCGCAAACGGCCAGTCCCCTTTCCATGAATAATCCTTACAAATGGCAAACCTGCTAAATACGCCTTTTCCAGGTAACGATCAAGGGCGTCCAAACCTTCATACACTCGTTGACCTCGGATGTCCAGTTCAACACCCGGGGATTCTCGAAAAGCCGAAAACTTTATCGCACTCTTTTGAGGTTCGGGCTGTTGCGTTAATACATCCTCCTCAAGCCTCCCCTTGCGGATGACATCTGAGAGCCTTGCACGAATCCGCAGCATGCCAATCTGGGTTTCAATCTCATCCTCACTGATTGCAGTCACAACACCATCTTGATCAATCGATCGTAAGTGCACTTTTTCACCCAGGCGTAAGGGTCCTTTCGGCTTTCGAATCGGCCTTTTTGGTGCTTTACGAATAATAGGTTCAGCAACCTCTTCTTCCAGCGCTTCAACCACCTCATCCACCTGATCCACAATTTCCAGGGGTTGGCGCGCTCGATCCAGCTGCAGTCGCAGCTGAGCCAATTCTTCCCGCAGCTTGTTAAGCTCCCTCTCTGATTCCTGTCTTGTTTCCTCCAGCATTGCATACCGCTCATCCTCGATCCGGTCCAACCGATCCGCCAGAGCCTTGCGCAATCCTTCAGCCTCGTGCTGCGCATCTTCTGCCCTTTGATGGGACTGTCGTGCGAGATCTCGCTGCCGGTGAATTTCATCCAATAAATCTTCAGAGTGTAGATCTGTGGGATTGATTTGCGCCCGGGCAGCTACAATGATATTGTCTGGTAAACCCAATCGTTCAGCAATTGCCAATGCGTTGGAACGTCCAGGCAACCCGATCGTAAGGTGATAGGTCGGGCGCAATGTCTTAAGATTGAACTCGACACTGGCGTTTCTGACACCCGCATTGGTGTGCGCATAAGCCTTGAGCTCAGGATAATGCGTGGCGATCATGCAGGTAATGCTGCGATCCAATAAGTGGGTCAACACAGCCCGGGCAAGCGCCGACCCTTCCTGGGGATCTGTCCCCGCACCCAGCTCATCCAGCAGAACCAGCGAATGAGAATCAGCTTTTTCCAAGATCCCCACAATATTCGTGACATGCCCTGAAAAGGTTGAAAGAGATTGTTCGATGGACTGCTCATCACCAATATCCGCAAAAATATCTTCAAATACAGTCAATACTGAGCCGGACTGCACAGGGATCTGCAACCCGGACTGCGCCATCAAAGCCAACAACCCCACAGATTTCAATGTGACTGTTTTCCCACCAGTATTGGGGCCAGTAATAACCAGGGCATAGGTCGCTTCATCCAGGTCTACATCAATGGGTACAACCTCTTCAGGATCCAGTAAAGGATGCCGAGTCTTAAAAAGCCTGATAGTGCTTCCCGGATGTTTGCTGGTTGTTTCCCTGAAGGGTTCCAGAACAGGTTCCGTCGCATCCAGCTCCTCGGCATACCTGGCACACATGAAAGCCAGACCAAGATCAGCGATGGCATTCACCATCGCAGTAAGGTTTTCAGCATATTGCGCCACCTCATGGCTCAACTCAGCCATGATGCGTCGTATCTCATCCCGTTCTTCTAATTCCAGCTCACGGTGACGGTTATTCCATTCCACGACCGTCAGGGGTTCAATGAACAGCGTCGCCCCAGAAGCTGATTGGTCATGTATCACAGCTTTAATGCGTCCTTTGAATTCGGCTCTCAGCGGCAGGACGTTGCGTCCGCTGCGTTGCGTGATAATCGGTTCTTGCAGCATCCGGGCGGTACTTGAATCGGAGATATAGCGCTGCAAGCGCGATATCATCCGCTCATAGGTGATCTTCATCTCCCGTCGAATTTCAGACAGCTTCTGTGAAGCTGAATCCAGCACCTCAGCACGATCAGATATCGTTTTACTGATCCTGTCTACAAGACCCAAACCAACCGGCAGATCTTTAGCCAGGCTCGAAAGCTGCGGTGTTTCCTCAGTAAGCTCCTCCAGTTTCCTGCGTAAAGTCCGTGCAACGATGAGGGTATTTTTTACCGCTAATAGATCAGAAGGGTCTAACACACCATTACGGCGCGCCAAACCAATCAGCGGTCGGATATCATGAGCCTGATGGAGTGACATATCCACTTCCAGGCTTAAGATGTAACGCGCCTCCCGTGTGGCTTCCTGCCGGAGCCGCGCTTCCCCCAGGTCCGATGTTGGCCGTAGTTGACGCGCCAGGTCTGACGAAGCGCTGTAGTCCGCATAATCTACCAAATGATCAATGATCTTATGGAATTCAAGGATTTCTAAAGCTTTTTCATTCATACGCATGGTAGTTTATCATGAATTCCCAATGCTCGCATCAAATCAGATGTTTCATCGGGAGATGAATAGTATACAATTAACATTTATAAGATATCTGGCTTTATCCAGCTCTTTCCACCGAAAAAAGGACACTCATCGCTTGCTTAGATCGGAAAGGGAAGCCACCAGTTCTTTACACTGCTGATGATAACCCTCGATCACATGATCATACAGCGGGAAGCTTTGCCAGCGATCAATGCGATCGTGAGCCAACAACCAATCGTAGGTCCTTTTCGCACCAGTTTTCCAATCAATCGTATACTCAAATCCCAGATCAGCTTTCGCCGCGCTGTTGTCAAATATGTTCGTATATTGAAAATTAAGGTAGGTGATCATGGTATGCTCAGGCATGATTTTCACCAGGATATCCGCCGGGATATGGATCAAAGTAGGATTTGGCGCACCGATGGCTTCTGCCAAACGTTCATGGTATTGATTCCATGTCTGCCACACCTCACCGGTGACATGATATGCCTTGCCGAATGCTTTTTTATTGCCAACCGCATTCACAAAAGCACGCCCGACATCCTCAACATGGCAGGAGACCCATAGGGCATCACCATCGCCATGAACAATGACGGGTTTACCCTGCTGCAGTCGGTCCAAAAAGAAGGTGCCCCATCCAAAACTATGAATGATATTGCCCCCCTCACCGTAGGTTGACGCTGGCCGCAGGATCGTGACAGGGAAGTGACCATCTTCATGGGCAGTCATAAAAAGGTCCTCACACTTCGCTTTGTTGCGGCCATAATCCGAAAGTGCCTGCCGTTCATGTGATTCGGTCACCGGGAATGTCCTTGGTGGTTTGGAATAGACATCCACTGTACTGCAGAATATCAGCTGGCCTATCCGTCCTTTAAAGGCCTGGATATCACACTTTGCCTCTTCAGGCCTAAAACAGATCATGTCAATCACGCAATCAAATGATCCAGCTTCTGCCATTTGCTTTTGAAAGTTTTTTTGATCCTTGCGGTCACCTTTGATCAGGTTATAGCCGCCAGGCAACCTTGGGTTGGTTAGACCACGATTATAAAGTGTCAGGTCATGACCTGCTGCCAACAGCTGCCGGCTGATAGCCGTGCTGATCAGACCTGTCCCGCCAATGATCAGGATTTTCATGAAATGTCTCCTAATAAATATTTATTATTATGATAGATCGAAATTCCCACTATTAAACTCAACTAATCTGTCCCAATTAATATCACCATTTTCAAAACAATATTCCTCTAGGAATGCTTTTGAAAAACGATTAACTACTCGGTTTTTTTCTATAAAAAATACGTCATTGTGCTCTTTTGCTCTGTAGCCAATAGGTTCAATAATTTCTTTATACAACTCTTTGTTATCACTTATCAAGTACCAGAAATTTTGACCAACTACTTTTAAGTAACCATGTAAAATGCTAGTTCTTGTATTTCCATAACAAATTCCAAGAGCTGCTCTCACATTAAGTGAATGATGTGATTGTTGAATTCTCTTGACAGCATTTGCTAAATCTTGTTCTAGTTTTTTATGCTGGGAACTATTTCCCCAATTTGTCCCTGATTTAATTGAAACAATGTAATGAACCTCATCTTTAAAAAATTCTAGATCAACACCTGTAGCGCTCGATTTGTGGCCATTATAAGTCTTCCCAGCAATAAAAATGGCTAATTCTTCAAGAAAATCACCAAATAACTTTTCTTCTGAAGATGAAAGGAAAGCATTTAGCAAACCAGTTATTAACTCATTCGCTGTTGATATATTTTTTGCTTTAAATAAGTAAGGGTTTTTTCGTAATAGCTTATTGAGATTCAGACTTTCCAATGAATTAATCCTTCGTTCATGAAAATCTACTATGTTTTCATTTACAAATTCACATACGTCAGCTAAGTCTAAATTACTCATATTGTTTCCTTATTCCTCTACGTCATATTTTTCAGCAACTTCTGCTATTGCCGGTAATTTCATCTGAATATCTGCCATTCTTTCCTGACTTAACTCAACATATGCAATTTCTGTATCAATACCAACAAATTTCCTTCCTAATTGAACAGCAGCAACAGCAGTTGTTCCAGAGCCAATAAAAGGATCTAAGACAGTATCCTGCCTATCAGTGAATAATTTAATAAACCAAGATGGTAAATCAATTGGAAACGCTGCACTATGATTACGATTTGAACATTCAGTAGCTAAATATAGAACATTATTCGGATATACCATTTTCCTGCCCACCCAATTACTAATGTTTTTCCCAAAGCCACTGCCAACTTTTGACTCATCCCTAACTTGATCAGTTTCGCTCAAATTATTTAGTCGGTCTTTAGCCCAATCACCAACAGGAACCATAACCGCATCCTGATACATATTGAATTTTCTTTGTTTATTGAATTGAAGCAACCTTTCCCAATTATCTCTGAACCTATTAGGCCATTTGCCGGGAAATGAATTTTTCTTATGCCAAATATATTCTTCAGTCCATAACCATCCTTGTTTCCTTAATTCAAGGATTAATTCAATAACATACGTATGTCTTTCCCCATTAACAACTCTCTCCTTAATATTTAGAATAAAAGTGCCTCTTGGTTTAAGTACACGATAGAATTCTTTGGCTTTGGGCATAAACCAATCAACGTAGTCATTTGGTTTGATTCCACCATACGTTCTTTTTCGTTGATCAGCATATGGCGGGGAAGTAAAAATTAAATCAACACAATTATCGGGAAAAGATTTCAATACTTCCCCACAATCCCCACGTATTATTTGATTCTCAAAAATCATATCTAATCTACCTGATAAAATTAGAACACCTGTGATTTATAATTATAACTTATGACTTATTAATATCCTCAAGTTGTGTTTTCATACTTGATAAAAGTTTAACTGGTATCTCCTCCACAATCTTTATTTCCTTTAAACTCACAGCGCAGCGATAAGCGTGCACTTCCACGCCCACCTGGTGCACTTCTCGTAATTTTTCCGAAAAATCGGGATCGATCGCCTCATGGGGTGAAAAGCTTTCAGCATCCTCCCGCTGGGCGATGAGAACGATGCTTGCCCTGTCACCTTGTCCAACCAGTGTTGCCAGCTCATCCATATGCTTGCGACCGCGCGCAGTTGGTGCATCCGGGAACATCCCTACCCCATCCTTAACATAGGTCACAGACTTGATCTCAATCCAACAGGTCTGATCACCCTCCGATAAACGCAAATCCAACCTGCTGCGGCCAAAGGAGACTTCCCGTTCGATCAAATCATATTTAAAGGCTGCTATTTTCCTCTCGGTCAAAGCTTCTGCAAATAAACGGTTGGCCAGGGTGGCATTGACAGAACACAAACCTTTGTTTTCCAACTCAGCCAAAATAAGTGTGTAAGGTGTTTTGCGCTTGGGATTTGCAGCAGGCGACAGCCAGACCCGGCAGCCTTGCTGCAATACACCAGTGAGGCGTCCCGTTGTGGGAACATGAGCATAGGCTGCCCCGCCTCGCTCCAAATGCACCGCAGCGATAAATCGGTTGGGGCGGTGAACAAATATAGCGGGGACTAGCTCAGGAAATTTCATGGTTCTAGTTCATGCAAGAGACGATTCAAAAGCGCAGAAGGAGGATTCACATGATAAGGTGTTTTTCACGCCTTCGCAGCGATCTTACTACCGTTTAATCTTTCTGCCACAAATCATAAACATTATGCTTGCGCCATCCTGGTGATGCAAGGTTCAGAGGTCGAGTCTCCCATCCCTGCTTCACCCGGGTAAGCACCGCCTCCCAGGACGATATCTTCCCAATTACATCCAGGCTTTCTACGCTGCAGGCACCGACTGCCGCAGCCATGACCAAAGCGGTCTCAGGATCTGTACCCCGTAGAAGGCTGGACAGGAACCCGGCGATAGCAGCATCCCCAGCGCCCGTGTTACCACGAGCAGTCACAGAAAATGACGGCGCCCATAATTGTCGATCATGCCAATCATGACCAATACCTACCAGGGCGCGCCCACCCCTTTCCCAAACCCCTGCATCACCAGTTCGCAGGTAAACTCCCCGATGACCGAGTTTGATCATTACAGCTTTAACCCCATAGCCCAGTACCTGATCACTGAGATCCTGAAGCAGTTCTGGCGTTACACCATCCAGAAAGTGGGTTTCTGGATCCTGATTGAGGTCATCGTAAATTTCACGGCGTAACATAAAGGTCAATTCTTCAGCGCTGGGGACAAAAAGGTCTACCAAAGGCAGGCTGCTATCAAGGACCACAGGCCAATCAACCTTCCCGGCTGGGCTGGTGGGATCGGGCAGCGAGAAATCGAGAGAGGTGGTCAATCCTGCCCGGCGTGCCCTTTGCAAGATAGATATAAGCTCTCCACCTTCACCTCGATAGATCGAGCGCATCAGTGTCGGATAGCCAAAATGAAACAGGTCAGCTTTTGCTAGTGTTGATCGTGGCAAATCAGAAGCATAGAAAGTCGCATTGGCACCTTCGAAATGGAGAAAGGAGCGATCCATGCCAGGTGGGTTCAGGATGAGCGTTATGCTGGTCGCACTGCTGGGGTCAATCACCATGTCCTTAATAAGGTGCTTAGATTCCTGACTGATCTTTTCCATGACCGCCCGACCAAAAAGATCATCACCGATCTTTCCGACAAGCTGCACCGGGGTTCCCAACCTGTTCAAGGACAAGCCAGTATTCGGGACAGAACCACCTGTGCTCATTGCAAACCCACCCGTGTTAACCAGCTTCCCCGGTTGAAGCAGCGTTTGGAACTGTCCAGGAGGGACAGATGAAAGGTCTGGCGCCACATCAAGGCAAGTGTGCCCGGCAACGATAACTTTCTTGTTGGTCACGATTTCTCCTCCATTGTCTCAATTCAAGATTAATCCTACCATACACCCGAATCACATTTTTCAAAGAAGAATCGTTAAAACTTAATGCTATATCAAACTCTCACTCCCGATCGTTTGGGTTTGAGCCTGATTGATTTGATATACATTCGTCTATCTATGGATAGAGCAGATAACGCATATACCCCTCGATCGCACACTTATCAGAAAGCTACCCAGAAAACACCTTCAGGATGCCGGCCGTCGCCTTCACAATCCATTCGACAACACCGATCTAACCTGTTCGTACGCCCAGGATATCGGGAAAAAACAGAGGCAGTTTGTTAATGAGCATATCATTTGAAAATGCTCTTCCTCAGGCAGTTATCCTCCCACCGAACCCTCACATACAAAGTCATACATACGGAAATCACACACCGGATGGTATCCAATTTTTCGATAAATGCTGTTGGAAGTAGAATTCGCCAAATCCGTGAATAAATTTACAAATTGATAACCCGAATCCAATAAATGCTGGCTGAGCCTGGCTACAAGCGCGGTCGCATAACCCTGCCTGCGCATTCCGGGCGGCGTATAAACCCCGCTGATCGTGATTGAATGCGCGATGGGGCGCGTCTTAATCGCCATGGAGACGATCATCTCATCATATTCCCAAACGAAAACTTTCCCCTTATCAATAAGTGTTTTTGACCTTTCCGGATCCGAATCACCGGGTTTACCCAAAGCCTCCCGTTCAAAAGCATGCAGCCACACAGCAATTTTGGGGATATCTTCAGAGAGAGCAATGCGGAAATGCCCGGACGGCATGGGTGGCAGATGCACCGCACGCAATTCATATACCTTTTGGCGCATATGCAGCTGACTGGTTTGCTTCATCACATTTTGCCACGTCCTGGCAAAGCGCCTGGCGATATGCGCTGGCCCAATCACACCTGGGATGTTTTGGGGATATTCCTTCAAGTAATCCACCAACGCAGATACCTCTGCCTGAAAGCCCTTATCCCCTGCTAAGATCAGGTTGTGCGGCGGTGTCATCAATACCGCCAGGAGTAATGCCCCGTCGTCAGAACTGACGACAGCAAAAAAAGGGTTTTGATAGGCTTCTGGATCGCGAACCAATCGTTCCGCAACGCCCAGGATCAGGTTGTTTTCAGTCTCATTGGCATACAGCATCCCGCCAGCAATGTCCAAAAAATCGCTTGCGTTAATCAGTTGAGACACTTTCATTGCCATGACCGCCTCCTTTAAATTTGTGTCATTGGCAGAAAACCGCAGATCATATTTTCTTGTCCTGCGAAAACACCTTTACAGCAGCTTAACGGGGCCAAAATTCCTATCTTAGAACATCACCTGGCAGTCATAAGGTATAAGCTGCTGCGATTGGGTATCAATGACCTGATAGGGCACTGACGCAGTGAGGGTCGTCACCATTTCATAGAAGCCGCCCCATTTGGTGAACCAGACCACCCGAACCATCACAAGGTCCTCTGTGATCTCAACCACCGGGGCAGGGTCAATCCTGAGTGCTTGCCGCTTTTGAGAAGAGGACAGCGGTTCGCCAAACTCAGTGCTGGTCAATTCATCAACCACTTCTCCCAGCCGCGCTTTGCTGGCAATGATCTCGACATCGTTATAGCCAGCATGCCAGTAGAGATAGAATTGATCCCCCATCATACGCAGCAAAACCCAGTGAAAGTATCCTTCCTCGGTGCCATCCGCTTGAATAAATTGCAGGTAATCCTCACCACTGGGGGTATCCTGATCAGCTTCATGACCATCATTGGGTACTGCGGACTCTTCACGGGCATATAGAATAGGACGCCCACCCATACCATCATAGTCGTATACAAAGCCCAGTGTATAGCCCGGCTGAAGGCTCAAATGGTTTAATGGCTCAAGGAGTAAATTCGGATCAAAAACCTGGTCTGTCGCCGGTTTCTCAGGATCGATCAGATGCTGGGGGATGGATTGCCCCCGCGTCAATATCCTGATCTTATCCACGGTAATTTGCCAATTCTCAGTTTCCCTTTGATCGCTCGAACCTCCCCCCTTGAAAAGTTTGATCGGGCTTGCGCAAGCCAGAATAACGAGACACTGGAACACAAAAGCATAAAGCAACATCTTCTTTGACCTGTGCCATTTATTTGTTTTCGTCATGGGATGAGACCCTTCTTATGAATGTTAATCTTTTGGGAGTACTGGCTCTATTGGGGGATGAATGAAGTGTTACGATTCTATTATATGCGAATCGTGTAATTCGAGCAGCAAAACCAAATATTACGTGAGAATCCTCCAGGTTTCCTGTCCCTTTTTTCCTGAGATTATCCTATGCAATATAACATTTATCATTTATCGCCTTTACCCTTGTCAAATCTATCCTTTCAAGATGCCTGTCAATCAGCATAACCCCTTTAGTAATTTGTGATGTGGGTTCTGATTCACCCTCACCGTCCTGACTGGCCTCTACTTACCTCTCTAGTTTGTAGGGTGGGTTGCGTAGTTCAACCCACCGTTTTTATGTATTTGCAAGGATTGAATCAGCATAATGGTATATATTGGTGCGGTCACATTCGGATCGCACCCTACAAAACAACCTCATTGATGTATTTTATAGAGCGGGTTCTGTAATTGAACCCGCCATTTTTCTGGGTATGAGTTTGTAGGGTGGGTTGTGTAGTTCAACCCACCATTTTTATGTATTTACCAAGTTCAACCCACCATTTTTATGTATTTGCCAAGGATTGAATCAGCATAAATGGTATATATTGGTGCGGTCACATTCGGACCGCACCCTACAAAATAACCTCATTGATGTGTTATGTAGGGCGGGTTCTGTATTTGAACCCGCCATTTTTCTGAGTATGAGAACTCTGCGAGTTTGTAGGGTGGGTTGTGTAGTTCAACCCACCATTTTTATGTATTTACCAAGTTCAACCCACCATTTTTATGTATTTGCCAAGGATTGAATCAGCATAAATGGTATATATTGGTGCGGTCATCTTTCAGACCGCACCCTTGTATCTTTAAATTAGTGTATTCTAGAGTTGAAAAAGAGATCAGTCAGGACGGTGAGGGTGAATCAGAGCGCACCCTTTAGGCAATAAGCCTGTAACGTAGATTTGATCCCCTCACCAT
>JAYELT010000140.1:0-9035 GCA_034717715.1 Chloroflexota bacterium
AATCATATTACAGCGCAGCTGTATGAAGATATCGGCATTATCACCAGTGATGATGAGATTGGCGCTGATGCAACAGACCTGTTTAATTATTTAACAGGTTACTCCTCGAAGGAAGAATATCACAAATTATTGCTTGCACCACTGCAGCTGCGGGATAAATTTCGGGATTTTATCAACCAGGAAATTGATCATCAGGAAAAGCACAAAGATGGTCGGATCATCCTGAAAATGAATGCATTGGTGGATGAGGAGATGATCCGCCTGTTATATCTTGCCTCTCAAGCTGGTGTGAAGATCGACTTGCTCATCCGGGGAATTTGCTGCTTGTGTCCTGGAATTAAAGGGCTCAGCGAGAATATCCGTGTGATCAGCGTTTTGGGGCGCTATCTGGAACACAGCCGCATCTATTATTTCCACAATCACGGAAAAGAGATCATTTTGATGGGCAGTGCGGATTTGATGCCCCGGAACTTGAATCAGCGGGTTGAAGTGCTTTTCCCTGTAGAAAATGAAGAAATGATTCGGCACATCCGAGAGGATATCCTGGAAATCTATTTAAGGGACGATGTCAAAGGTTGGCTGATGCAGCCAGATGGCTCCTATGAACGTATCGAGGAATCCAAAGAGCGCGAATTGATCGACATCCAGCAGTGGTTCTTAAACCAACGCTAAAAGTTGGAAAGTGCAAAAAAACCGTCCCTTATACCCTGGGGACGGTTTTTCATTTGGTTATTCAATATGGTCAAAACTGTAAAAGGTTGGGGTCGAAAAGATTGTATCCAAGGAAAGATAACCCGATGACCGTAACACAGATACATATGGACAGAACGATAACCGCAAGGATCGCAATGATCCACAATTTAGAGCCATTTTTCTTCACTTTCACCTTCTCTTTTTTAGGTTGAGCTTTAATTTTTGTGGGTTCCAGCGGTTCTGAGCCCCAGCGATCTCCACTGTCAACTGTTGCTTGATCCGCAGTGGGTGATCCCCACCGATCGGTACTTTCAGCCTTGACCTCTGGTACTTCGGGTGCCTCTTCCGGTTTGCTCCATTCTTCAGCGGAAGCGTTCATAAATTCATCAATATTTTCATCTTCAGGAATATGGCCCATTATGTCTCCTTCTTTTGATTCTCTCTGGTTTACAAATTCTAGTATACCGCAGATTTTGGATGGTTCTGGATTGACGAATTGAAATTTTGGTGCGTCTTTTTGGATTTGGTGGATTATCACATCCTGAGTGTGTTTTCGATAATGTTACCTGAATTTCAAAGGTAAGAAATGGGTGATGAATAGAATTAGGTGTGAATACCCTTGAATTCACGATAGAATTATTGTACTGAGATTGACCAGGAAATATTTATGATGCAATATCGTGAAATTCAAGCAAAAGGGATACTGAATCATGTACAAGGGGAGGATGAATGGTTTGGACTTTCATACAACATTAACCTCTATCGCGGCTGTGAGCATCAGTGTATTTATTGTGATACACGCAGTACATGTTATCAAATTGAAAACTTTGATGAGGAAGTTCTGATCAAGATCAATGCACTATCCCTGTTGGAAGATGCCCTGCCGCGTAAACGGCGTGTGGGGATAATAGGTTTTGGTTCGATGAACGACCCGTATACTTATGCTGAGAAACGCTACAAGCTGACTGCGGGTGCCCTGGTAATTGTAGCGAAATATCGCTTCCCAGTGCACATCATCACGAAATCTGACATGGTATTGAAAGATCTGGAAGTATTGAAACGCATCAATCAGGTGAAAGCAAGGGTGAGCTTCACAATTACCACGACAGATGATAGCCTTGCTAAGGTTTTGGAGCCTGGCGCACCTTCACCAAGCCGCAGGTTGAAGGCGATGGAAAAATTATCCAATTGCGGGATTGAAACAGGTGTGGTGATGATGCCTATCCTGCCCTTCATTGAGGATACACCCGAGAATATCAAAAATATTGTAAAGGCAGCTGCCAGTCACGGTGCAGACTATATCATCCCCGCATTTGGGATGTCTATTCGTGAAGGTCAGCGAGCGCATTACTATGAGAAACTTGACCTTCACTTCCCAGGCCTTCGCCAAAGATATGAAGTGACTTTTGGCGATCGCTATCGCTGCCCAGCACAAAACCACAGGAAGTTAGCGGATATATTTTATGAGCTTTGTGAATCGTATGGATTGGATACAAGTGTTTCATCTTATCCCCCCAGGTCTGAAACCAAGCAATTGGATCTTTTTTAATCCTTTTGAATGACCCCACTTTTATCCACAGCAATGAACAGAGCAGCGGTACTTATAACCAACCCTGCGAGTAAGAATGATCCTATCAGCGAACGCTCTGCAATGGCCCCAATCAGTAACCCCATAAGTGCAGTATAAATACCTGCGAGCATGTTAATCATTGAGAGGACGGTTACCCAGAGATTTACGAGAATCAGACGATTCTAGTAATAAAAATCCCGGACCATCGTCCGGGATTTTATGGTTATTTCTGGTTTGTCAGGATTTATAGCGATTCTGATTCAATATCGAAATTCACATGACGACCCTTTATGAAAGTATCATAGATGCGCTTGATGGATTCGACAACCTTTCCAAAGATATGTAACCCCAAGAGCACTTTTAGAATTGTGTTCAGGGTTTGACTCAATCCCTGGGCAGTGGTTTGCAAGCCTGAATTCAAGGTTTGCCATGCAGAAGGGCTGATGGTAATAATGGCAGGACCTTTCAGGATTGCATAGGTCACAGCGATTTTGAAGACATTGATAAAAACTTTAGCAATTGCGGCAACTTTATCCCAATACCCTTTTCGGATCAAGTACAAATTCAATCCAATATCCATTATGCAATAAGCCGTGATCCAGGGGATATAGCGCAGGAAATCTTCATTCAAGATCGGTGTAGAGACCCAGCCTGATTCAACAAGATAGTAAATTCCGATGCGATCCAGGAAGAAATTCAGCAAAGCAATGAAAACCAGTGTTAGCGTGATTTCTAAAGCTAATCCCGTGATCTTGATGCGTTCTTGATCTTCCTGCTTCAATAGATCGTCGGGCGTCCATTCCTGTTTTATGACATCTTTCCATTCCTCAGGTGTTGTTCTCTCAATCCCAGCGAAAGATAGGGTGACAATACCAAAAGCTGTAAATAAGCTGGAAAATAATCCGCCAAGCACTTCCATGCTGGTTTCAAACACGCCAGCGTCAATCCCTGATTGGCTAACAAGTGACACGATTACACCGAGAACATTCAAACCTGAGACGACGATCAACACGATCTTGAGCACTTGTAAATATATGGGAAACATTCGTGGTCCAATCAAGTAATTCCGATCAGCATACTGTTGGGCAACCTTTCTTGGGGCACCAAATGCTTTCAGTGCAGCTCTGATAGCTTCCTCATCAGGGTCCTGGCCAGGGTTTGGATTTTGATCTTCGATCATGTCCATTAATGTGGAGCGGATTTCTTTTAAAATATCCTCTCGATTCTTGGCCGGTAAATAGTTTCTGATTTCTTCAAGATACAATTTAAGTAGTTTCATTTTGTGTTCTCCTTATCTAATAATTCATCAACTGTCTTTTTGATGCGGGACCATTCAATGATCATTTCTTGCAGAGTTTTCTCTCCATAGCTATTTAGTTTGTAATACCGTCGAGGGCGAGAAGTCTCCACCCGCCATGTGCTGTTGAGGAGAGATTGATCTTCCAAACGTCGCAGCAGGGGATAAAGCGTTCCTTGATCGATCTGCATTCCCTGTGCCTTGAGAATCTTCATAAGCGAATAGCCATATTGTTCTTCATGCAGTTGGCTCATCACCGCCAGGATGATCACACCCCGGCGAAGTTCCTGGGTCAGGTTTTGCGTTTGATCTTGGGTGGCGTCACCTTTCATAATATATCACCTTTCATTAATTAGAACTTATTATTATATGTAACAGTATACTGTATATAACAAAGTATGTCAAGATATTTTAAGATTTGTTCTTAAGAGTGTATTTTTCCCTAACAGGCGCATTTTGATGTTAAAATACTGTTATGTTAAATAAAATCATTTTTGGTGACAATCTGGATGTTCTTAATTCACTCGAAGACGCATGTGTTGATTTGATCTATATTGATCCACCATTCAACACAGGCAAGAGACAAGCACGCAAGCAAATAAAGGTAGAGAAAAACCAAGGAGGGGACCGGGTTGGGTTTGGGGGTAATCGTTATCAAACAAAAATCGTTGGAGAACGCGCTTATCGAGATTATTTTGACGATTACCTGGGATTCTTAGAGCCGCGATTAACAGCCGCTTACCGGATCCTAAAACCTGAAGGCAGTTTTTACTTTCACATTGATTACAGAGAAGTGCATTATTGTAAGATGTTGCTGGACGAGATCTTCGGTCGGGATTCTTTTCTGAATGAAATCATCTGGGCTTACGATTTTGGTGGCCGGTCGAAAAGTCGTTGGCCGGCAAAACATGACAATATCCTCTTCTATGTTAAAGATCCTGAAGCCTATTGCTTTAACAGGGATGCGGTTGACCGCATCCCGTATATGGCACCAGGGTTAGTGAGTCAGGAGAAAGCAGAACGCGGGAAATTCCCAACAGATACCTGGTGGCATACTATTGTGGGCACGAACAGCAAAGAAAAAACAGGCTATCCCACCCAGAAACCTGTTGGTATTCTAAGGCGGATTGTGGCTGTTTCTTCAAATCCGGGTGATTTAGTGTTGGATTTCTTTGCAGGCAGCGGGACAATCGGTGAGGTATGTCTTGCGTTGGGACGTCAGTTTATCCTGGTGGATAATAATCCTCAAGCAATAGCTGTGATGCGCAAGCGATTTAACGAAAAGGCATCGATCACGTGGATAGAGGACCTGTCTCAACCAGCGGCATAGAATACAGGATGATGGTATCAGGCAATCGATTGATATCTTCTTAAATTTCGAAAAGGATTGCCTTATCGTTCACAGCGAAAATTGACAAATATGGAGACACAGAATAAATTGAGAAAAGAAGCTTTTCCAATCCTTGAATTTGACCCTGCCCCGAAGGCGATCTTTGATCCTGCTGATCTGATCGCCCCAATGGATGTCCCTGAGCATTGTGTGATTTGTTTCTTTCAGGAAGTCATTCAGTGGGTTGTTGATCACAGAAAAGCACGGATAATTGTGAATTCTAAGTCTGAAATCGGCCAGCATCCACTTTATGAAATTGATTACAATGGTAAGCGATTGGCTTTTTTTCATCCTGGAATCGGCGCGCCTTTGGCAGTGGGGTTGCTGGAAGAGATGATCGCACGGGGGTGTAAAAAATTTATCGCTTGCGGCGGATGCGGTGTGTTGGATGCGCGCATCGCTGTTGGGCATTTGCTTCTCCCAGTTTCAGCAATTCGGGATGAAGGCACCTCGTATCACTATCTGCCCCCATCTCGAGAGATTGAAATGGATCCTATCGCTTTGGCAGCCATCGAATCAGTGCTTAAGCAGCACAAGATCGATTACCTTCGAACGAAAACCTGGACAACAGATGCAATCTATCGCGAAACAGAAGAAAAGGCAGCTGCATACAGGGCTTTCGGCTGCCTGGCCGTTGAAATGGAAGCCGCAGCATTTTTTGCCGCTGCCAAGTTCCGCGGGGTAAATTTTGGACAGATCCTTTATGGTGGTGATGCCGTCATACCCAGTGGTTGGGACGGACGAGCCTGGAATTCTCGAGAGGACATCAGGCGCAACTTATTTGAACTGGCTGCTGAAGCTGTTTTTGAGATGTAATTTCTATCAGAGTGGTGTGGATTGAAAGAGTGTCTTAGGGTCGCTGTTGATTATTGCGCCTTCGATCAGGATGGGATTATAGTATCATAAGTAAAAATTGTATAAGGAGATTCAATGACAGAGCTTTCATCGCAAATTCTCGCAAGGATAAGAAATCATTATGTCTCAACATTGCCATTGGATAATGAGATGGTCTTGCCCAATTATGAAGGTTTATCATTGGCGAATCTTCCCTGTACGGTTGCGCATTTGTTGAATGCACCAGATTTTGGGAGTGCGCCTTTGGATGAGGACATTACTGAACCTTTGAACGGACCTTATGAGAAAGTGGTGCTGCTGCTTGTAGACGCATTGGGATATGCACTTTTTAATCGGCTGCTGGAATCACAGCATGATATTTTTTGGAAACGTTATGCTGACCAGGCGATATTCAGCCCGATCACCAGTGTTTGCCCAAGTACAACAGCCTCAGCCCTGACCACCCTTTGGACCGGCGTGGGACCAGCTGAACATGGCATTATTGGTTATGAGATGTGGGCGAGGGAATTTGGGATGGTAATCAATAATATTCTCCATTCGCCAGCAACGAGTAGAGGTGATGTGGGCGGCTTGTCGCGTGCTGGTTTTGATCCACACACGTTTTTAGATACACCACTCCTGGGTACACATCTGCAGCACAACGGTGTGGCCACGACAACGTTTATTCATTCAGCTATTGCGCATTCTGGTTTATCCATGATGCAGATGAATGATGTCGATGTTCATACGTTTGTGGATGAAGCTGATTTGTGTGTGAGTTTGGCTGATTATATTAACAGCAGACGCGGGATCCGAGAGTATATCTATGTCTATTATAGTGATGTCGACACGTTGATGCATCGCTATAATGCATATGATATGCGAGTTGCTATGCAATTTCGTGCCTTTTCATCCTTATTTGAAGAGGCATTCTTAAATCGGGTTGATAAAACCATACGACAAAAATCCCTTATGATCCTTATGGCAGATCATGGTTCGAAAGTTACCCCGAAATACGATAAATATGATCTCAACCAGCACCCTGAATTTATGAACTATCTGGTGATGCAACCGACTTGTGAGAATCGCTTAGCCTTTTTCTTTATTAAACCCGGGAAGCTGCAGGCCGTTCGGAATTATTTTGAACAAACCTGGCCGGATAAATTTATCTTGTTTGACCCAGACACAGCTCTGCAAAGTGGGTTGTTTGGCAAAGGTCCTTTCAAACCAACTTCACGTGACCGCCTGGGAGATCTGATTGCAGTTGCCAAGGGGGATGCGTATTTATGGTGGGCACAAAAACCCAATCCTATGGCAGGCCGCCATGGAGGGCTCAGTATTGAGGAAATGCTGGTACCTTTTTATGCCTTGCCGCTGCGTAATCTGGCATAAATCAAAGGCTTAATCAGCGATTATTGCACTTGCGTAGCAGTTCGTTGAATCAAAAAAGAGCAGCGTTTTCTTGTCGCTGCTCTTTTTTTGCTTAATTTTATTACGCTGTAGTCAGATATCGATTCAGTTCCCAATCAGTAACATGCATACGGAAGGAATCCCATTCAGATTGTCGGGCTTTTAAGAAGGCGTCTGTCAGACCTTCTCCCAATGCCATCTGAAGCAATTGATCTCCTTCAAATGCTTTCATAGCCTCATACAAGGAACCGGGCAGCATCTCAATGCCTAAATTACGACGTGCTTCATCGGAGAGTTCATACACATTGAGCTGATTTAAAGGTTTGGGGCAGGCCAGTTCCCGGTCAACGCCATCCAGACCAGCAGCAAGCATTGCGTTGAATGCAAGATATGGATTTGATGATGGGTCCGGGAAACGTAGTTCAAGACGGACGGAGTTTGGGTGTTCTGGAACGGGTTGTGGGATGCGAATCAATGCAGAACGATTGACCTGTGCCCACCCAATATAGATGGGTGCTTCATATCCTGGGACCAGGCGTTTGTACGAGTTGACTGTAGGCGCGACCACGGCAGAAAGGGCTCTGGCGTGTATGAGCTGACCGGCAATGAATTGATGGGCGAGTTTGGAAAGTTTGAAGGGATCCTTATCATCAAAAAACAGATTCTCCCCTTCCTGATTGAAGATCGATTGATGGCAGTGCATTCCTGATCCATTGATACCGTAGACAGGCTTGGGCATAAATGAAGCGATCAGTCCGTGCTGTGCGGCAATCGCCTTGACGGCATACTTCAAAGTGAGCACATTATCAGCAGTTTTGAGGGCGTCAGCAAAACGAAAATCAATCTCATGCTGTCCCAAGGCAACTTCATGATGCCCAACCTCGATTTCCAGCCCCATTTCACTCAAGGCACCCATCAACTCGGTTCTTACCTGGACAGCTTCATCATTGGCTGAGAAATCGAAATAGCCGCCCACATCATGGGGGACAGGGTGAACATCTTCTTTACCATTTTGCAGGAATAAGAAGAACTCAGGTTCCGGTCCAACATTATAAACCCAGTCGCGATCTTCTTTCATCTTCGCTAATTGACGTTTGAGTACGCCTCGGGGATCCCCGTCAAAAGGGTCACCATTTGGCCGGTAAATATCGCATAGGACACGGGCACGTCTCATTTCTTTGGGTGTCCAGGGCAGCACAGCATAAGTATCGGGATCGATCACCAGGTGCATATCACTTTCCTGGATGCGTGCAAACCCCTCGACGGACGATCCATCAAACCAGATACCTTCTTGTAATGCTCGCTCTACCTGGTTTAAAGGCCCATCCACACTCTTTACCACACCATTTACATCGGTGAATTGGAATGAGATAAATTTGATCTCATCTTCTTCAATTCTCTTGATCACATCTTTGCCGTTCATAACCACCTCCAGGTCTATTCAGGATGAATTAATTTGCGAGAGCATAGCATTCTGACATAGAACAATTCTGACCTAATGACACCTTAAAATTAAAACACACAGGTGTCGATCCCACTATGGTTGTTTTGGCCTGTATGTTGCCATACAGTTTTATACATCCATTTTTAAAAATTGGAAAACTTGGATCCGTGAATAGATCCAGGAGGCATCCGCTGATCCTTCGATTTTTCCCTTCATATTTGGGTTAGCTCTCTCTTCGCAGGGAGGAACCTCCACCTCGTCGTCTCATCGTAAATAATTGATGAGAGTCAGCCGCTTGATTTCCATGTATTCTATTGTAGGCAATACAATGCTCTTGCCTTTCATAAGTATAGCAATTCTAGCTAACTTATATACCGACGTTTATACCATATATTTT
>JAYELT010000141.1:0-8991 GCA_034717715.1 Chloroflexota bacterium
ACGATCCCCCTGCTGCACATCGCCGATGCCGCAGCAGATGCGATCAAGGCTGCTGGGCTGACAAAGGTGGGCTTATTGGGAACTCGCTTCACAATGGAGGGTGCCTTCTACCGGGACCGTCTGGAAGTGGAACACGGCTTGCAGGTGATGATCCCCGGGGAAGAGGACATGGAAAAAGTCCACCGGATTATTTATGATGAATTGGTGCAGGGGCAAATCAAAGAAAGTTCCCGCAGGGTGTTCCAGGATGTGATCGCACGCCTGCAAGATCAGGGCGCACAGGGTGTGATCCTGGGTTGTACCGAGATTCCCCTACTGGTCAGGGGTTCCGATGTTGCCATCTCGGTCTTTGACACCACCACCATTCATGCGGAAGCTGCCGTGGATTGTGCGCTGGAAGAGGGTTCACCCATGGTCTCCTGACCACGGGTGGGACAACGACCGAAGGTCTCTATCGCTGGTCCCTTCCTTACAGGACGCTTCGCAGCCTCTTGCAATGACAAATAAGATATCTCATCCACAATTACAAAATCTTCTTTTTCTCAAAACCCCGTGAATATATCCTTTTCTATGCTACAATAGTCCTAACCGCATACCGCCACAGGAGGGAAGCCTTGCCCGCACCAGAAACCATCCATCAGCTCGTTCAGCGATTTGAAGACAACTCAGACGCCTACCGAAAACCCGCTTACAACGAAGCTCAGCTGCGCCAGGAATTCCTCAATCCCTTCTTTAAAGCCCTGGGCTGGGACATCGCCAATAATAAAGGCTATGCACCAAAATACCGTGAAGTGATCCATGAGGACTCCATCCATATCAAGGGCAGCCCGAATGCCAAAGCGCCCGATTACGCCTTCCGTTTGGGGGGAAAGCGCATCTTTTTCGTGGAAGCCAAAAAGCCGGCAGAGGACATCCAGAACACCAAAGAATATGCCTACCAGCTGAAAATATATGCCTGGAATACCGGTTTGCCGCTTTCCATCCTGACTGATTTCGAGGAATTCGCTGTCTATGACTGCCGCAGCAAACCCAACCGGACGGACAGCCCAGCAGCTGGGCGCATCCTGTACATCCGCTATGATGAATACCTGGACAAGTGGGACGAGATCGCTGGCATCTTCTCCCCCGAAGCCATCCGCAAGGGTGCCTTTGACAAATATGCCGAGGACAACACCGCCAAAAAAGGCACCATCAAGGTGGATGACGCTTTCCTGCAGGAGATTGAAAACTGGCGCATCCTGCTGGCGCGCAACATCGCCCTGCGCAACGAGCAGGTGATGAACGAACGCCAGCTCAACTTCGCCGTGCAGATGACCATTGACCGCATTATCTTCCTGCGCATCTGTGAGGACAGGGGGATTGAACCCCTCAACCAGCTTTATGAGCTGGGAAAGGGGAAGGAGGTATACAACCAGCTTGTAGCGCTTTATCAAAAAGCAGACCTCAAATATAATTCCGGCCTTTTTCACTTCAAAGCGGAGTCGGGAAATCAAAACCATGTGGACACCTTCACACCGTCGCTGGTAATTGACGACAAGGTTTTGAAGGAAATCATCAAGAGCCTGTATTACCCCTGCCCCTATGTCTTCAAAGAGCTCCCGGTAGAGATCCTCGGGCAGGTGTATGAGCAGTTCCTGGGCAAGGTCATCCGCCTGACGCCCGGGCACAGGGCAAAGGTCGAGGAAAAGCCCGAAGTGCGCAAAGCCGGCGGCGTCTACTACACCCCCCGCTACATCGTGGACTACATCGTCAAAAACACGGTTGGTGAGCTGCTGAATGGCAAAACGCCCAGTGAAGCGGGAAAACTGAAGATCGTGGACCCGGCCTGCGGGTCAGGGTCCTTCCTGCTGGGCGCTTTTCAATACCTGATGGATTGGCACGAAAAATATTATCTCGAACATGACCCGGAGAAATGGTCAAAAGGGAAAAACCCCCGGATCATCCAGACAGCGGAGGGTGATTGGCAGCTGACCACCGACGAGAAGAAACGCATCCTGGTTAACAACCTGCACGGCGTGGACATTGACTCACAGGCGGTGGAAGTGACCAAGCTGAGCCTGCTGCTGAAGGTGCTGGAAGAGGAGACAGGGCAGCTCAGCCTGGGCTTCGAGCGCGCCCTGCCGGATCTGAACGACAACATCAAGTGCGGCAACTCGCTCATCGGGTGGGATTACTTCGAAGGCCAGCTCATCCCAGATGAAGCGGAGGTGGCGCGCGTTAACCCCTTTGATTGGGAAAAAGGGTTCCCCCAGATCTTCGCAAGCGAAGCGAGTGGCGGCTTTGACGCCGTTATCGGCAATCCACCGTATGTGAGACAGGAAACGTTGGGGAATGACAAGAAATATTATCAATCGCTCTATCAAGTTTATGCCGGCATGGCTGATTTGTATTCTTACTTTATCGAAAAGGGGATAAACCTTCTTGCACCTGATGGCATATTCAGTTATATCGTTGCCAATAAATGGCTGCGCGCAAGATATGGCAAACCTTTGCGTGATTGGTTGAAAACAAAGTGTATCGAAGAGATCACAGATTTTGGGGACCTGCCAGTATTCGAAAAAGCGACAACATACCCCTGCATATTACGCGTTTCAAATAAAACTCCGCTTATGAAGCCATTTGTAACGAATGTTGACAATTTAGGTTTTGTTTCGCTGGAGGAATATGTTGAAGAATATGGCGATAATGTTAATCAAAATAAATTTGAGGACGATGGATGGTCTTTAGCAGATTCAAAGACGCAATCGATTTTTGATAAGCTTCAACAAAACGCAATCCCTTTAGAAAAATATGTAAATGGAAAGATATTCAGGGGAATAATCACAGGGCTAAATAAAGCATTTGTCATTGATGAAGAAACAAAGAAACAATTAATTGAAGAAGACCCAAGAAGCCAGGAACTCATTAAGCCATTTGCAATTGGAAGGGAGATAAAAAGGTATCAACCCATAAAGAATCAACACTTTCTGATATTTATCCCCAAAGGATGGACCAATTCGAAAACATCAAAGAATGCCTGGGATTGGTTTGCTTCAGAATATCCAGCAATGGCCAAACACTTGTTGCTATTTGAGAAGAAAGCAAAGAAGAGATGGGACAAGGGTGATTATTGGTGGGAACTGCGAGCATGTGATTATTATGATGAATTTGACAAACCAAAAATAACTTGGGGAAATTTAGCAACCACACCAAAATTTTGTATTGATTATGACGGGTATTACATAAATGCACCAAGTGTCATTATTAGTACAGAAGATTTATATCTCTTGGGAATCTTGAATTCAAATTTATGTTATTACTATATATCGAAAATTGCTGCTGGTAGGCGGGGAGGCTTTTTTGAATATAAGCCAGTATATGTTTCAAAAGTCCCCATCCATGTGATTGACAGGAACAACTCCAATGAAACTGCAAAACATGATCAAATGGTTTCATTGGTAACACTTATGCTGGAACTGCACAAACGTACGCCCCAAACCCCCTACGAGCAGGAACGACTTGAACGCGAAATCGATGTCACCGACGCCCAGATCGACCACCTGGTCTATGACCTCTACGGTCTCACCGAAGCAGAGATCAAGATTGTAGAGGGCTAATGTCACTGCGAGGGACGACTGCGAAGCGTCCTGTAAGGAAGCAGTCTCAGAACTTCACCAAAGAGATTGCTTCGCAGACTCGCAGTGACAAACAGCAAAATCGCCGACGACGACGCCCAGATTGACTGCATGGTACACGACCTCTACGGCCTCACCGATCCCACACGCTGCGCTGGGGTGCTTCACAAGAAGAGATCAAGATTGTCGAGGGAGAAGCATAAGCTTGTCGTTCGAGATTAACATAAATTCTTATCATTGCGAGTTTACGAAGCAATCTCTCCTACTCTTAGACTGCTTCGCAGGCTCGCAGTGACAAACAGCAAAATCGCCGACGACGACGCCCAGATCGACTGCATGGTACACGACCTCTACGGCCTGACCGAGCCCACACGCTGCGCTGGGGTGCTTCGCAAGAAGAGATCAAGATTGTGGAGGGAGAAGAGTAAGTTTGTCGTTCGAGCTTGACAAAATATCTTGTCATTGCGATAGATTAGCGAAGCGGAACTCCAGAAGGGAACAAGCGACGAAGTACCTATAGCGCAGCGGAACACCCACTAAGGGTGCTGTAGCGCAGCGGAGTGGTAAGCAATCTCCTCTTGTCATTGCGAGCCTGCGAAGCAATCTCGTTTTTATTTTGTTTAGCCCTCAACAATCTGATGCTAACATGAAAGCAGACAATGAACAATCATAACTACTGTGTCTACATCATCACCAACAAGACAAACACGGTACTCTACACCGGTGTCACCAATAACCTGCGTAGAAGGATCACTGAACACAAAACTGGTAAAGGCGGACAGTTCACATCAAAATATAAAGTCACAAAACTTGTCTTTTATGAATGCGGCAGCGATATCAACGCAGCCATTGATCGTGAAAAACAAATCAAAGGCGGGTCACGTCAGAATAAGATTAACCTGATCAATGAAATGAATCTGGGTTGGAAGGATTTATTTGATGCCTTGTAAATCGTGAGAAAAGAGAGATTGCTTCCTTACAGGACGCTTCGCATAAGCTACACCGGTTGCTCATGCCGCCATGTGCTGCGCTGATCCTCGAAAAGAGGACTTTGCTTCCTGACGACGCTCAGCTTGTCGCAACCCTCTGGCGAGGGCACAGCCAATATTGACGGATATGTGGATCCAAATGAATGGGCTACGGCTGATTCGCTTTCCTTACCAATGGTTAATGCAGACACACCATTGACAGGGACATTTTATGTTATGCAGTCCGGTACGGATTTATATTTTGGATTCACGATCGACGATGACGAGTACACTCAAGATCCTGATGGTTTGTTCGGTATTAAAGGGGATATGATAGCTCTTGATTTTGATGATAATAATAGCGGGTCCCTTTTTGAGATCGGAGAAAATAAGCTAGGCGTTTTTTCTTACGACCCTTGGTTCAGTGATTCATTTTTTTACACTGTAACAGGCTCCTCAAAATCAGATATTGACGATGGTGGCGTAACCAATGGTGCAGGAGGGTAAGTATCCCATCAATTCAATCCAATAATTTTCAGGATACATATGTAAATACACTCTTTCGAACAGCCAATCTTCTCCAATTTCCATCAGAAAAGCAGAAACCAATCTCAAGCAAGATGACTCATTTGGGAAAACACACGCTATTCTGGTTCTACGTTTGATTTCTTAACTGACCCATTCTAAGCAGTTGGATATCCGGATCCTTTTCCAACGCGCCGCTTTTAACCCAGGCATAGAGAAATATCTTTCTCTATCGAAAAAATACCTGAACGAACTGCCACTCTGCCATCATGGGAAATGTGCAATCCAGGTCATTCACCACTCAATATCAAGATAACAAAGCATTTCCCCTATTTCCCCACAGATATATTAAAATAAGAAACAGGCAGCAACTTTCCCTACCCCCTGCTGGGAAAGCACGAGAAAGAGAGGTACATCATGCCCGTTACCTTACGCACTTACCAGCATCCTGAAGATTACCAGCACATCAGCGCCTTCCTGATTGAGCACTATCAACCTGCCAACCGCGACGGCAACTGGCTCGAGCCGGAATTGGAGTATATGCATGGGCATCCCTACTTACAGGCTCAGCACCTGGAGAAGATCGGCATCTGGGAGGAAGATGGGAAAATTGTGACGGCGGCGCTTTACGAATCGCGCCTGGGGGAAGCCTTCTTCCAGTTCAAGCCCGGTTTCCGCTTCCTACGGGAGGAGATGCTGGACTACGCAGAAGGTCACCTGGCAACCCCGGATGGTCATCTGCACGCATACGTTCACGACACGGACGCAGAATTTAGTGCGTTGGTAAAAATGCGCGGCTACGTCCACGAACCCCGAGAGGACCGCCCCATGGCACGCTTAGCCATCCCGAAGCCATTCCCCAAGATCAGTCTACCTGAAGGATACCGGCTGCTTTCCCTGGCGGATGAGCCCGATTGGGCAAAGATGCACCAGGTCATGTGGCGCGGCTTCAACCACGAGGGCGAGCCTGAACTCAGCCCGGAGAACCTGGCCATGCGCCGTGACATGTTCGACACCGTCACCGCCCGTCGCGATTTGAAGATCATTGTAGCAGCACCCAACGGGGATTTCATCTCCATCTGCGGCATGTTTTACCAGCCGGATGGACGCTACGGATACGTCGAACCCGTTGCCACGGACCCGGACTATCGCCGCATGGGTCTGGGGAAAGCCGCTGTTCTGGAGGGTATCCGCCGCTGCGGTGAGCTGGGTGCTGTGGAGGCATTTGTCGGTTCAGACCAGCCTTTCTACCTGTCGCTGGGCTTTGAGGTTCAATATGTGACCCAGTGCTGGCGCAAGCAGGTGTCGTAACTCCATCGCTGGTGAGGAGATGTTTATTCTTTAACTGCAAAATCAGTTTACCAAAATCTTTACTCGATGATTATTTCAATGTCATATCTATCTTAACTGGAGGTGTTGAATGCAAAAGTACCTTTTCTACGGATCTTATACACCAGAAGGCTATCAAGGATTGATGAAAGAAGGGGGAACAGCAAGAATCGATGTTTCCATACAGGCCTTGAAAAGTGTTGGTGGTTCCTTGGAGGCCTTTTTCTATTCCAATGGGGAACAAGACTTTTACATCATAGCAAATCTACCTGATCATATCGTCTCAACCGCGGTTACATTGATCGGCAATGCCAGCGGTACATTCAGGATCAGGGCAGTTCCTTTGCTCACGCCAGCAGAGATGGATGACGCCATCAAGCTGAATGTGGATTTCCGCCCCCCGGGAGAATGAATACGCTAAGTTCAGATCACCAAAGGTCTCCCGACCATGGGTGGCACGATGACCGAAGGTCTCCATCATGCGCTGGCCCCTTCCTTACAGGACGCTTCACAGACAGGAGGCTTTGCATTCCTTACAGGACGCTTCGCGGTGAGGACACCGGCGCGAACGACCGGACACCAGCCCAAACAAAAGAGGCTGTTTTTATTCAAAACAGCCTCTTTATATACAAGGTGCCGAGTCACAGAATCGAACTGTGGACACCGCGATTTTCAGTTGCGTGCTCTACCAACTGAGCGAACTCTACCTATGACGCTTCCCTTGTCTGAGCATGTCAATAATTCGATCCATCACTCCTGGTCATTTACCAACACAATTCGGTAGCGAGCTTTATTCTGCTTCAGCCTTTCGATCGCCTCATTTACCTGCGACATGGGCATCAGCTCGATCATCGGTTGAACAGCATGAGCTTGAGCAAATTGCAGCATCTCTCGCATCTCAGTCTGGGTACCTAAAAATGATCCTACAATGCTCAACTCATGAGCAACCAGGTCGACCGAACTGAGGTTGATATCTGGAAAGCCCGAAAGTACCATCTTTCCTTTTCTCTTGAGGATCTTCACCATTTCTTCCCATGCGATTCCACCATGCGCTGTGACATACAGCAGATCAAAGTGATCTGCTGCCTTGTCCAACGCCGCCTGGTCTGAGATTGTAATGAACCAGTCTGCGCCCAGGGAAATGGCTTCTGCGCGCTTGTGTGGAGAGGATGAGATGGCTGTCACCTCGTATCCCATTGCCTTGGCAAACTGAATTGCGAGATGACCCAACCCGCCGATCCCGACGATGCCGATTCGAAGGGAAGGCGCTGAACAATACCTGTGCAGAGCAGCGTATACGGTAATGCCTGCGCACATCATCACTGCCGCTACCTCGGAGGGCATCTCCTCCGGGAGAGAATAGGCAAAACCTTCATTCACCACGACTGACGAGGAAAAACCGCCGTAAGGCAACCATGAGCCATTATCAGCCACTTTCATGCACAAGTGCACGTCCCCCTTTAAACACCACTCGCACTGCATACAAGCCCTGCCTTGCCATCCAACACCGACGCGTTCTCCGAGTCGACTCGAGGAGACTGCTGTTCCTACCTCGCTTATATGCCCAACGATCTCATGTCCTGGGACAAATGGGTACTCGACGATCTGATAATAATTTTCTATCCCCTGAATATCCGTTCCACATAATCCGCAGTGGGTGATGTCGATTCGCACATCGTGTCCTCCCAATGGGGGAGGTTTATAGGTGAAGGGGGTAAGCACAGCACCTTTAGTCAATGCTGCATACCCTGTGATATTTGAACCATCCATAACTAATCCATCCTTTCTCTGAAATTGGAGTTATTGTATTGATTTAGTAAAACGGATGATCGCGATGTGTGATGTGATGGGGGTCACCTAAATTATATATCATATCAATCGTTTTTACTTACTCAGATGTGGAGGGTTATTGAGAGAAATGAGCTTTCCATGATGCGCTGGTCCCTTCCTTACAGGACGCTTCACAGACAGGAGGCTTTGCATTCCTTACAGGACGCTTCGCGGTGAGAACACCGGCGCGAACGACCGGACACCAGCTTGAACAATGAGAACACCAGCTCAAACAAAAGAGGCTGTTTTTATTCAAAACAGCCTCTTTATATACAAGGTGCCGAGTCACAGAATCGAACTGTGGACACCGCGATTTTCAGTCGCGTGCTCTACCAACTGAGCTAACTCGGCTTATACGCTTCCCTTGTCTGAGCGTGTGAATGATTTTATCGCTTACCACCCCGGTTGTCAAGCAAACATGTTACTTTTGTCAGGGGAAAACCGCAATACAAAGAGATTTACAAAGACTATAAATAATTTTGCAATTAATAATTCCACTCATTCATCGTGCGCCAATCAACATCCATCCTGCAATTTAAGACTTATTCGAAAAAGTAAAACCAAAATCTTTGAAATCCTGTAATGCCCTCTTACTGATTATAAAATTAACTGTATGTTATGGATCAAGATGTAATAAATCATATCCAAATCAATCGATGCTATAATGCTTTTGACAGAAATTTTCTGATCCTGAGAGAAATGAACAAAATCGAATTGGTTGATTT
>JAYELT010000142.1:0-28355 GCA_034717715.1 Chloroflexota bacterium
TGTATTCGTTTCGTTGCAGCGGATTTGAAGGAACCAACAATCACACCCAAGGGTTGTTGTTTTTGGCGTCGTAGGGGCGAGGCATGCCTCGCCCCTACATCGTCATGGATGATCAATATTCCATGAAAATGATTTGGCATGATTACAAACGCATCCGTTTTAACAAAGGGATAATGCATTGGGATTTCTAACCAGGCCTTTTCAACAATTATTCCAATTTGGTTTAGTTGCACAACATTGTTTTTGATTGTCCCAAAAATGTTCGCCCGTTTATAACTTACGACCGTGACAAAGTATGCCCCAGGGCTCGAATAATCGAATTCTTTCAAACGCATTGAGCGTCTATGATGTTCTACGAAGTTGTTTCCCATGACATGATGGCGTTGCAGAACTCTGCCCTTATATCCTGGTTTTTATAACTCGAAACGATCCTTGATATCCTGTGCGAGGCTTTTAAGTTCTGTCTGGATGATCTTTATCGCATCAACAACAGGTACGATTTGACGCTCCTGCTGATCCCGACGTTTGAATTCAAATCCGCCGTTTTGGAGTGATCGTTTTGAAACAGTTATCCGCAGCGGCAGGCCGATCAAGTCAGCATCGTTAAACTTAACACCGGCACGCTCATCTCGATCATCATACAGGGGTTCAATGCCTGCATCCAACAAATCCTTATATAGCTCTTCGGCTGCTTTTTCAGATTGACCGTCTTTGCTGGGCAATAGGACCAGGTGCACAGGGTACGGGGCTATCGTGACCGGCCAGATCAACCCGAGGTCGTCATGATGTGCTTCAGCCACACAAGCCAGCAGCCTGCCAACCCCAATCCCATAGGATCCCATGATGACCGGTTGAGCTTTACCTTCCTCATCAAGGAATGTCGCACCCATGGCTTCGGTGTAGTGCGACCCTAATTTAAAGATGTTTCCAACCTCGACCCCGCGATTGACATGCAGTGTGCCGCCGCAAAGTGGGCAGGTGGATTCGTCTTCTGCCAGGGTAATATCAGCGACGATGTCGGGTTTGTAATCCCGGTTAATATTTGTGTTCAGCAGGTGGTAACCAGCTTCATTGGCGCCTGCAACCAGGTTGCAGCAGTGCGGCAGCAGGTCATCTACCACCACCAGCACATTGTCTCGATGGATTCCAATTGGTGAGGCATAACCTGGAACGGCACCGATGGCCCGAATCTCCGCATCCTGGGCAGGACGCAGGTTAGTGACCATATCGTTTCCAGCAGAAGACACGGCATGGGCAAGTTTGGTCTCATTCAAGGCCATATCCCCTCTCACCACGGCAAAGATCAACAGTGGCGCCTGCCCTTTTTGCATTTCTGCCATGTAGAAAACAGCTTTCGCAGTTTTAGAAGGTTGAATATTCAGGAAGCCAGTTAAACCCGAAATTGTTGAGATTTCCGGAGTGGAAACTTTTTTCACTGGTTTCAGAACTTCCTCCGGAGGGTTGTCTTTTTTGGACACCGCCACCTGGCGGTTGGTTGCATAATCACAGGTGTCGCAGAATAAAAGTGTATCTTCTCCAACGGGAGTCAGGTACATATATTCATGGGCTTCCTTGCCGCCCATCATCCCGGTATCCGACCTGACAGCACGAACCGGCAGTCCACAGCGGTTAAAGATGCGGAAATAAGCCTCGTAATGTGCCTGGTACTGCCTGTTCAGGCCTTCCCAATCCCGATCCAGGCTGTAGCTGTCAAGCATGGTGAATTCGCGAACACGGATCAATCCTGCGCGAGGGCGGGGGTCATCCCGGAATTTAGTTTGGATGTGGTAAATCAACTGCGGGAGCTGGCGATGGGATTGGATCTCCTGCTTCACAAGGTCGGTAACCACCTCTTCGTGGGTCATTGCCAGGACCATATCATGATCGTTGCGATCCTTGAACCGCGCCATTTCAGCGCCGATCTGCGACCAGCGCCCGGTCTTTTTCCATACATCCGCAGGATGAACAACCGGCATGGTCAGCTCTTGACCACCAATTGCATTGATTTCCTCGCGCATGATCTGTTCAATGTGATCCATGCTGCGGCGCGCTAATGGCAGATAGGAGAAGATGCCAGCCCCCAGCTGACGGATGAAACCTGCCCTCAGCAGCAGGCTGTGACTGTCGAATTCAGCCTCTGTGGGTTCTTCTCTCAGCGTTTTACTGAAAAGCCTTGTCATTCGCATAGGTTAATTCTCTTGATTATCTGGTTGGATCTTATCAGGGGTTTCATCTGGCGCGCTTTCCAGATCGGTAAGCACTACTTTCTCTTCCATGGTGACCTTCCCTCTTAAGAAAGCACCTTCTTCTGTGGAAAATGACTGTACAGTCACATCACCATAGACACGCCCGGTAGTGCGTATCTCAAGTTTTTCTGCTGTAACTTGCCCGTTAACGATTCCCGCCACGATGATCGTGTCCGCCTGGAATGTGTCGCAGCTCACCCGGCCAGTTTCGCCAATAATGACAAGTCCTCGCACGGCGATCTCACCTTCAAGTGAACCTTCAATTCTTACACCGCCCTTACCACGTAAGTCGCCCTTCCAGTTGATCCCCGGGCCAAGGATTGTTGTCACCCGTTGAACCGGCTGGTTAGGGGTAAATGATTGTGCGGATTTTTTCTTACCGAATAACATAGCTTTAACCTTTCATTTTGTTCATCCCACTGAATGAGGGTTGCTTTGAAAATAACTTTTCTTGACTCTTAGCGCCTGGGCGGCCAGATTGAACCAGCAGGGACCACCCCTCTATCGGGCACATCCGCTTTGACTGTCGCTCCATTACCGATGCGAGCCGCTTTACCGATATG
This sequence comes from Chloroflexota bacterium, assembly GCA_034717715.1. Lineage (GTDB taxonomy): Bacteria > Chloroflexota > Anaerolineae > Anaerolineales > Anaerolineaceae > Brevifilum. The sequence goes on from JAYELT010000142.1 coordinate 2,810, forward strand.
AACATTCAGGTTGATGGTGGCGCGCATACCGATGAGTGTCTTTTCACCCACGTTCACACCACCCGCCAGGGTCGCACCGGGTGAGAGGTTGACGAAGGGCGCCAGTTCACAATTATGTGAAATGATCACGCCGGTATTAATAATGCAGCCATAATTAATTGCAACTTCCGTCCCAACATAAGCGAAGGGAAACACCTGGATCGCATCCCCAAGTGAAGTGCTGTTCTCCAGGAAGGCCGTGGGGTGGATCACAGTTGGGCAGAAGAAGCCAGCCTGGTGCAGCAGATCGTAGACTTTGAGGCGCACCTGTAGATCGCTAATTCCTCCGATAGCGTTGACTGCCAGTCGGACACCATCCTGAGCCAGCTCTGGCAATTTCTCACTGCCGCCCAAAATAGTAAGCCCAAACACTTGCTCGCCTGGGGGATAACCGTCATCCAGGAATCCGATGATCTCATAGTTACCCAGCTTACGGATCATGGCGGCCAGTGAGCGGCCGTGTCCTCCCGCGCCGTAGATCAGGATGCGTTTTTCTCCAGCCGGTATTGGCTGGGGTTGAGGGGAAATTTGACCTGGTAACCGCTGTTCGATCATTTGTCGGGTGATCAATGGACCATGTGGTAGGGAAGATAAATCCAGACCGCTGGCATGAGCCAGTTCTCGGGCTGGGGTCGTGATGCGCAGCCCGTTTGGTTTAAATATTCCTTCAGGCTGGAGTGTATCCTGCCCTCCCCAGGGCGGCAGTGCAGGATCTTGTGCATCAGGGGTTTCGCCAATATACGCCAGGATTTCCCCGGCAGGAAGGGTCTCTCCCTCCATATATCGCAAGCCGACCAAGTAGCCTGTTTTTTCAGCCAGGATTTCCCCGGTGGATTTGGTCGTCTCAATCACAGCCACAACCTGATCTTGTTTAACCAACTCCCCTTCTGAATACTCCAGGGAAACCAGCAGTGCTTCCGGTTCATTGGCGTTGAGAAGTGGAATTTTGATAGGGCTCAATTTATCCATTGTGGTTACACCATTTCTCTGATACGGACGATGATATCCTCAACACCTGGCAGGCAATCCGCTTCTTGAGTCGGGGCAGCAGGAACGACAGTTCCGGTTGCAGTCAGGCGCCGGGCGACTTTCAGGTTAGGTCCAAGAGCCTCGGCGGTCCTTGCCAGCACTTCTGCACCCCATCCTAAGGATAAGGTCCCTTCCTCAATCGATAATAGACGGGAGGTCCGTTTGACTGAATCAAATAAGGGTGCCAGTTCAAAAGGCGACAGCTGGGTGGGTACCAGTACCTCACAAAAGATTTCTTCATCATAGGCCAGGCGAATTGCGGCTTCTAAGGTCAGGTGTGCCATATAACCATAAGCCGCCAGGGTTATTTGTGCCTTAGGAGCAGCTCGCAAAGCCAATTTATAAAATGGAAGAGACGCCTTGCCTGCTGTTTCAATCTCTGAAACCTCGTATTCCTGAAGATCAGTTGATGATAATAATTTCAGCAAGTATTGGCGCTTATTCTCCACAAAGAAAACCGGGAAATCCAACACAGTAATTGCATCGTACAGAAGCTTTCCCGGTATTCCAAGAGCTTCATTACTTTTAATATTGAAGGGGGCTAACACGGTCAGCCCGGGGACCCCCAGGAATAATTTCTCGAGGGTTTGGCTGTGAGTAGGACCGTACCCGCGTCGACCGCCCATTGGGGTTCGGATGACAACAGGTACCGTTACCTGGTCGTGGTACATGGCTTGAAATTTAGACAGGTGATTGATAACCTGGTCGGTGATCAATGTGGAGAAATCTCCAAACATGATCTCAACCACCGGGTGCATGCCCCGCAATGCCATCCCGCCAGCGATACCTGTGATCCCCGCCTCGGAGATAGGGGTCGTTAAGACCCGTTTTGGAAACTGGCTGGAAAGGCCGCGGGTGACCTTGAAGGAACCGCCGTAGGGATCAAGAATATCCTCACCCAGCAAGATCACCCTGGGATCATCCTCCATAGCTTGATGCAGCCCCAGATTCAGAGAGTCGAGAACTGTGACGGGTGACTTGCTGCTCATGATCCTCCGCCTTCCATCTCTAAGGCTTTCATGAAAGCCGATTGGATGTTTTCTTTTACCTTGTTTTTCACAGCATCCCGATCTTGTTCAGGCAGGCGTGCCCCGTGGATCGCGATTGGATCTTGGGTTTGCCACAGCCTGGTCAGCATTTCTGATGTGCGGGTGTCATCACCCTTTGAATGGGTTCCCAGACGGGCGGTCTCAATGATCAAGGCTTGTGGCGATTGTTCGGAACGTACTTTATTGATCAGCCGGCTTGCTGCCGGCAGGATCTCGAGGATATTACTGGTATCGAGGTGGGTTGTGGGAATATTGAAAGCTTCAAAGCGCTGCGGTATGCTGCCGGCGATCGCCAGGTGTGATGGGGTGGTTTGTGCAATGTGATTGTTCTCCAGAACGATCAGGATGGGGATGTCCCAAAGTGCGATCATATTCAGACATTCATAGACAATACCTTCACCAAGTGTCCCATCCCCCATAAAATCAACCACGATCGCATCTTTATCGGAAAATTTCTCAGCCAGAGCCATCCCAGCCGCCATTGCCACCGTGCCGCCCTGCACCCCGCTGGAATAAAAATTTCGCCAATGGAGGTGTTGAGAACCGCCCACACCGCCGCAAACACCACCAGGTTTACCCATTAGTTCTGCGAATAGTGCCAGGGGGTCACCACCATACGCCAGGAAATGCCCGTGGCAGCGGTGGTTGCTGACGACCACATCATCCTCATTAATTTGTGAGAGGACGCCCACAGCATTGGCTTCCTGGCCAAGGCTTGTATGGGTTGTCCCATGAAACACACCGGTTGAAAATTTCTCCAGCAGCAAGGTTTCAAAATACCGAATGGTATAAAGCTGCTGGTAAAGCCGCATGTTTCTATCCATAGCATGCTCCCTGGTCCACCACGAAACGCCATGGGATCGAGAGCCACGGTTCAGGAACAGAGTTAAGCCCTATGCGTGCTTTTTGTGACACACAGCCTTCTGGGATCACTTCACCCGGTTCAATCCATAAGTTGTTTTCCTTTGTGCAAAGATCAACCGCGTTGAAAACGTCCGTGATTTTCAGCGCCTGGGTTAACTTTGCTGGGCCATCTGTCCAACCTGATTTCAAGGCATTGTAAGGTCGATTTTTAGCCATTAGCGTTGTGCCTTCTTCTGGTCGGATCGCGCGAATCAACACAGCAGCCGGGGTATCCACAGGACTTGTGACCACATTGAGCATCCAGTGCATGCCGTATGTGAAATAGACATAGGCATGACCCGGTGGCCCATACATAACCGCTGTTCGGGGTGTTTTACCAGCAGAAGCATGACATCCTAAATCTTCTTCACCCTGGTATGCTTCGGTTTCCATGATCAAACCAGCTAAGCGCTGGCCGGATTGAACGCGAACCAGGCGGCTGCCCAGCAGGTCACGGGCAACATCCAGTGCTGGACGATCATAGAATTCATGTGCGATGATTGACATGGTGTTATTTTACTTGATTATCGGTTGTGTGATGGCTGTAAGCCTTATGCGCAGCCTGGTGGGTTTGCACGCCAGGTTTTTATAGTAAATTTTCCCCGTTTTATTAGTAATTGATGGGATCAAGCCCCATTCGTAAACTGTGGGTCGCGTTCAACCGTCAGCCGTAAGCCCATTTCGAGGGTGATCAGTGGAACGTAATCCAATATTTCTTTTGCGAGTGAAATATCTGCCCGCATCCGTGATACACCACCACCGATACGGGGGTTGTAGACTTCTTCAGGTTTGCTTTCGGTGACTGAGATCACCAGCCTGGCCAGATCGCGAACGCTGGTTTCCGTACCGCTGCCAATGTTTATGATCGGTTCAGTAATGCTTTGAAGGGAACCAGCGGAAACAAGGGCGTTGATGACATCGTCAACATAGACATAATCACGGGTTTGGTTTCCGTCGCCGTGGAACACGAGAGTACCGTTTTGCAGGGATTGACGGATGAAATTCGGAATGATGGGTGGGTGCGCTGCGGGGATGCGCTGGCCGGGACCATAGGCGTTGAAGATTCGTAAACAGACTGTTTCAATCCCCGAGAGCGCGCCGATTGTACGGACGTACCATTCCGAGGAAAGTTTGGAGACAGCGTATGGCGAAAGGGGGTGGGGACGCATTTTTTCAGAAATGATAGGAGCGACCTGATCACCGTAGATGGCCCCGGAAGATGCCAGGACGACTCGGGGAGTACCGGCATCGCGGACGGCTTCCATCAGCGTCACCGTTCCCCCGACATTGACAGTATTGTAGTCGCGTGGGAAGAGAACCGACTCAGGGACGGATACGCGCGCAGCCAGATGATAGACACAGTCAATGTCCTGTAAAAGGGTCCACAACTTAGGTCGATCATTGATATCACCCCTTGTGAAATGAATTTCGGGATCGAGTGATTGTGGATCTCCAGTGGAAAGGTTGTCAAGCACGCGTACGTGGTGACCCTGGCGGAATAGTCGATTGCTTAAAGCAACGCCTAAAAAGCCGGCCCCGCCTGTGATTAGAAAATTCATGATTTTTACCTTATCCTAAAAACATCAGATATGATAATACCATATAGGGTAAGTTGGAAGAGGCCTCAGAAGATTGTCTTCGCAGGGAGGTATGTGGCTAACTGGGCTGGCGTATCTGTGGTCAAAAAGTCTATCCCATGGTCCAACAGGGATTGCGCTAATTTAATTTGATCAGGCTGTGACACATCAAATGTCCATCCATCTACGGTGGAACCTTGACGGTGGAGAAATTCGATCCAATCGAAACCGGCTTCCAATGCTTCCTGTAATAAAACAGCCCGTACAAACCATGCACATCCCTTTGGTACCTGCACCAGGAGCGCACCTGCACGAGCTGCAAGATAATCGCCCAGCGGTCCCCATTGATAAGCTGAAAGTGGATGGTCATCCAGCAACCCGTAAGCTCCCACACGGAAGGGTGGGATGCCTTCTGGACGTGGTTCCTCACCGGCGATGTCGATATACAGCAAGGGGTCAAAACCGAGGAAAAGATCTGGCGCAAAGTTGGCAAGTGAACGCAGGGCCCAATCCGCCACAGAGGTCACCAGGATACGATCTTTGACAGGAGCAAGGAGAGCCAGGAAGTCAGACAGTATCGCGCGGGTCAGCGGCGCAAAAGGCTTGAGGTCCAGCTGCAGTCGCTGTGTTTTTGGATAGGCTTTGAACAGATCAATCGCGTCTTCGAGGAAGCCCACTTTTTCCTGGGAAACTTCGCCATTGACCTTGTAATACAGGTTTTGGACCCGGTCTCGCTTCATTTGAGGTGCTTTACCGCGGCCGTTTGTATCGACTTCGAGATTTTGATCGTGCAGCAATGCAAAGCTGCCGTCCCCAAGGGGGATCACATCGATCTCAATAACAGCTGAGTCTCCTTTTAAGCATCCCTCCAGTGCGGAAAGCGAACCTGGGGGGGTATCGTGGGCGCAGTGTGCCGCGTGATGGATCAGGGTGACAGGTGTCTTTCGTAAGTCAAAGGTTTCAGGGAGCATCATTTCTCCAACAGTTGATGAGGAGTGTCTATTTATTATTTTAGCAGTAAAAAGGTGAAAGATAAAGGAATTTGCGCTGAATGGGGGGGAGCATCGCAGATAAACAATGATCACCCATGGTCTCCTTCTGATCGCTGGTGGGGACACCGGCTCTATCAAACAATGATCACCCATGGTCTCCTTCTTATCGCCGGTGAGGACACCGGCTCTATCAAACAATGATCACCCATGGTCTCCTCCTTATCGCCGGTGGGGATGCTGGCTCCATCAAACAATGATCACGCTTGGTCTCCTTCTGATCGCCGGTGAGGATGCTGGTTCCATCAATTAAGTTGTGAGGCTGTCAGCGACCATCAAATCGACATAAATACTGGGTATAATTTATTATTGAAGGCAATCATCCAAGGCATTTCTATCCATAAGGGATAGAAACCAATAATTATTAAAATCAAGGAGTAAAAATGATTGTTACGACAAAAAAATTATTTGAAGCCGCTTATGGCAAATATGCCATTGGTGCGTATAACATTAATAACCTGGAACAGACAGTTGGGCTTTTCCGCGGCAATTTGCAGTCCAAAGCACCTTTTATTATCCAGATCAGCAAGGGTGCACGTTCTTATACGGACAAACTCTTGCTTGAAGGTCTTATCCGCAGCGCTGACAAAGTTTTTCCTAAGGCGATCTTCGCCGTACACCTCGACCATGGTGATGAAGAAGCCTGTATGGATTGTATTGCGTCGGGGTTCTACAGCTCTGTGATGATCGACGCTAGCCATGAGGATTTCGAGACCAACATTGCCATTACCAAGCGTGTGGTGGATGCTGCTCATGCCATTGGCATCGTGGTGGAAGCTGAATTGGGTCAATTGGGGGGCGTGGAAGAGCATGTGGAGGTTGATGAGGCGGATGCGAAGCTGACCGACCCCCGTCAAGCCAGGGAATTTGTGGATCGCTCAGGCTGCGATTCCCTGGCAGTTGCCATTGGCACCAGCCATGGGGCATTTAAATTCAGCGGCAGCCAATCGCTGCATTTTGACGTTCTGGCTGAAATCCAAAGCAAATTACCCGGGTTTCCCCTGGTAATGCATGGCTCCAGCTCTGTTCCCCAGGAAGAAGTCAGGCGCATCAATGCCGCTGGCGGAAAAATATTAGGTGCCAAGGGTGTGGATGCCGGTCAATTCAAACAAGCGGCGACATTAGGGGTTACAAAAATCAACATTGACACGGATGGCCGCCTGGTTTGGACACGCGTTCACCGGGAATTTTTCCGCGATCATCCCGAGGCCTTCGACCTGCGCAAACCCGGCAAGATCTTCATGCAAGCTTACGCTGATTTCATTGCACAGAAAAACGAATATCTCGGCAGTGCGGGACAATTAGACAAGCTCTGGAAGATTATTGGCAAACAGGAGGTAGGATGAAACCCATTGAGATCCGCCCTGGTGTATTTTGGGTTGGCATAAATGACCGCGTCACCGAACTTTTCGAAGGTTTGTGGCCGATCAAACAGGAAGGCATTTCCTATAATTCGTATTTGATCAAGGATGAGAAATCAGCTCTTATTGATCTTTCGAAGGAGCTGTTGAGCGAGGATTACCTGGCCCAGATCTCCGAAATCTTTGACCTTTCCGATCTGGATTACATCATCATCAATCATATGGAACCTGATCACAGCGGCGCGCTGCAGCGGCTGCGGGAGCTGGCACCAGGTGCCGTCATCCTGGGCATGCCCAAGGCAGTGAAGATGCTGGATGACTTTTATGGGTTGACTGAGAATATTGAACGGCTAACCAACGGCCAGGAGCTCTCGCTGGGGAAAAACACCCTGCGCTTTGTCTACACGCCCTTTGTGCATTGGCCAGAAACGATGATGACCTATATGGTGGAGCAGAAGGTTTTGTTCCCATGTGATGGTTTCGGTGGCTACGGCACCCTGGACGGGGCTATCTTTGATGACACCTGTGACGACCTGGCTTATTACGAAGCTGAATCGCTGCGCTACTTCACGAATATCGTGGCAGCCTTCAGCAAAGCAGTGCTGGGTGCGATCGGAAAACTCAAAGATACACCCATAGAAATGATTGCCCCTTCACATGGTCTGATCTGGCGCAAGGATCCTGGCAGGATCGTTGAACTGTATCAAACCTGGTCGGAATACTATCAGTCACCTGGAGAGGTGGGGATTACCGCACTCTTAGGCACGATGTATCGCAACACCGAGCGTGTCCTCAGTGCTGCGCTGGATGGCATCGCATCGGAAGATGTCCCTGTCAAGGTTTATGACGTCCGCAAAACCCATATTAGCTATATCCTTCCTGACCTGTGGACTAAGCCTGGTGTGCTGGTGGCTGCGCCAACCTATGAGGGCGGCATGTTCCCCGACATGATGGATGCGCTCATGATGGCGGACCGCAAACGGGTCACTCAGAAAAAAGCCGTCTACCTCGGCAGTTATGCATGGAGCGGGGGTGCGCAGCGGGAATTTGAATCTATGGCTGAGAAAATGGATTGGGAAGTCCTGAACAACCTCGGTTTCATTGGGGGGCCAACCGCAGCGGACATGGATCGCGCTCGGGAGATGGGCGTTCAGCTGGCTCGGGCGGTTAATACCAACTGAGAAGCAAGAAAAAAGCAACAGCTCTGATTTCTTCGGAGCTGTTTTTCTTTTTAACGTCTTGGGGATCGGAGTGGGAATATATTATAATAAATTCTCAATCGCCTAATACCTGATAGCCTGATACCTATTTTCTTCATCCTTTTCTTCATCTGGAGAATATCATGAGCGAGAAACCATCCAATTTTATTACCGACATCATTGACGATCACTTTGAAAACGGTCGATTTGACCATGTGCATACCCGTTTCCCACCTGAACCTAATGGCTACCTGCATATTGGTCATGCCAAATCGATCTGCCTGAACTTTGGGGTCGCACAAGCCTATGGTGGAAAGTCCAACCTGCGTTTTGACGACACCAACCCCACCAAGGAAGAGGTGGAATATGTCGAGTCAATCCAGCGGGATATTCATTGGTTGGGCTTTGATTGGGAGGATCGTTTATACTTTGCCTCAGATTATTTTGAGGCGTTCTATGAAGCAGCCCTCCAATTGATCAAGAAAGGCAAAGCTTACGTGTGTGATCTTTCGGCTGAGGAGCTGCGGGAATACCGCGGCACTCTGACGGCGCCCGGAAAGAACAGCCCTTATCGTGATCGCCCAATTGAGGAGAATTTTGATCTCTTTACACGCATGAAGGGGGGTGAATTCACGGATGGCTCACGCACCTTACGCGCCAAAATTGACATGAGCTCACCCAATTTTAATATGCGTGACCCGGTCCTTTTCCGCATCTTGCATGCGGAACACCACCGCACGGGCGATACCTGGTGCATTTATCCCATGTATGATTACGCCCACTGCATCTCCGATTCATTAGAACACATCACCCATTCGATCTGCACATTGGAATTTGAAGATCATCGTCCGTTATATGATTGGATCCTGGAGCAGCTGGAGGTCTTTCATCCGCAGCAAATAGAATTTGCCCGACTGAACCTGACCTATACGGTCATGAGCAAGCGCAAATTGCTCCAACTGGTCAACGAAGGCTTTGTCAGCGGTTGGGATGACCCGCGCATGCCCACTCTTTCAGGGATGCGCCGTCGGGGCTACACCCCCGAAGCGATCCGCAATTTCGTGGACATCGTTGGTGTTTCGAAGGCCAACAGTATTGTGGATATGGAACTTCTAGAACATGTCCTGCGGGATGACCTGAACAACCGGGCACGCCGGGTCATGGCTGTGTTGGAACCGCTTAAGGTGATCATTGACAATTACCCTGATGAGCAGGAAGAAACCTTTGAGGTGCCTTATTTCCCGTGGGATCGTGAGAACAGTCCGACCCGGGAAGTTCCCTTCTGCCGTGAAGTTTATATCGAGCGCTTAGATTTCATGGAAGACCCGCCCAAAAAATTCTACCGCCTGGCACCGGGGCGTGAAGTCCGGTTGATGAACGCGTATTACATCACCTGCACCGATGTGATCAAGAATGATCAGGGCGAGGTTGTTGAGCTGCACGCCACCTACGACCCGGAATCCCGCGGCGGGATGTCGCCTGATGGACGAAAAGTGCGCGGGACGCTGCATTGGGTTTCCGCCCGGCACGCACTGGACGCGGAACTGCGGTTGTTTGGTTACTTATTTAATAAGGCTGATCCCTACGAGGTGCCTGAGGGCGGCGAATTCACCGACAATATCAACCCCGATTCACTGCAGGTGCTGAAAGGCGCAAAACTGGAGCCCAGTTTGAGGGATGTTGAGGGCTGTGAACCCTTCCAATTCATGCGTCAGGGTTACTTCTGTGCTGACGCGGTGGACTCACGGCCTAAGGCGTTGGTCTTCAACCGCACCATCTCGCTGGTGGATACCTGGGCGAAGATGCAGAAGCAGCGAAAATGATTTAATATATAATCCGTAGGGGCGAGGCACACCTCGTCCATATTGGGATATATCTAACCGCAAAGTCCTGAAGTGAAAAGGGGCAGAAGTGTCAGCGGATGGGGAGGCAATCTTTTTTCAATCAATAATGAATACCCGTAGGGGCTTGGCATGCCAAGACCATAATGGGTGGTATCAAATCACGGCAATCTCTGTAGGTGCGGCTCACATAGTGTCGAGGGACGATGACAAGAGCTGCCTTTTTTTTATTAGGTAATTGGAGAAACCTTTTGATAATGTCATTCACATTGTGTGTAAGGGCGAGGCACGCCTCGCCCTTAATTCGCGGTATCCAATCGCAAAGTCTGTGAAGCGAAGCGGAAACACTGAAACGGAGTAGAATACCCCCAGGGTGCTGAAACGAAGTGGAGAGTGGCTGAAGCAAAGCGTCTGCGAAGCGTCCTGCAAGGAGGCAATCTCTGGATTTACGAACAACAACGCATAGTAATGGGGGCCAGGGATGCTATCGAAGATCTCAACTACTGATCGAATAAGGATTCGTTAATTTCCGATACTGGCGTTGGCACTTTTAAGGATGGATGCTGAATTTTTGAGCGACTCTGTTTCTCCTTCTGTCAGCTGACTTGCGATGACCTTTTCGATGCCATGGGAGGAAACAATGCAGGGGACGCTCAGGCAGACATCGTCCAGACCGAACTCGCCATTCAGAAGAGTTGAAACGGTAAGAACGCTGTGCGCATCACGGAGGATGGCGCGCGTAATGCGTGTTATGGCGAGGCCAATTGCCCAGTTGGTGGCACCTTTATAATCGATGATGTGGTAGGCGGAGTCACGAACGGCCTGCTCGATGCGGTCTTTCTCAGCCGGCCAATCTGAACAGATACCGCAGACTGGGCAGTACTGGTCGAAGGGCATACCGGCGATGTGGGTCATAGACCAGGCGGCAAACTCGGAGTCGCCATGCTCGCCGAGGATGTAGGCGTGGACGTTGTGGATATCAACGCCGCAGTGGTCGCTTAGGATGTAGCGGAAGCGGGAGCTATCGAGGACGGTGCCAGAGCCGATGATGCGTTTTTCGCTGCCTTTCCCCGCGTATTGGATAGCGGTATAGGTCATGACATCGACGGGATTGGTGGTGATCAAGATGATGGCGGAGGATCTGGCTGCTGAGATGTCCGCCATAATGGCGCGCATGATGGTGGCATTACGTTGAAGGAGGTCGAGACGGGTCTCGCCAGGTTTCTGGGCGGTGCCAGCGGTGATGACGATAAGCTGGGCGTCGGCATAATCGGCCGGTTTACCCGCATAGATGGAGACAGAGGGGAAGTAGGGCTGGCCGTGGACGAGGTCAAGAACGTGCCCACAGGCAAGCTTTTCGTTCTTGTCAATGAGAGCGATCTCATTGGCGAGACCGCTCTGGGCAAGGGCGTAACAATAGGTGGAGCCGACAGCACCGGCACCAACGACAACAACCTTGCGGTGTTTTGATGGAATTAATGTGTTCATTTTATCTCCATTTAATAGAATTGGAATAGGTAAATTTAAAAAGAAAAGGGTTGACAGTCTTATAGAAGAATGATCAGAAATGGTCACACGCCTGTTGCTGGCTGAGAAATTTATCGTAAGATTTCAACCCATGATAATAGTATCTGCCATTCTCATTATAATGGAAACTGAAATTTGTAGGTTTAATGATTGTACTGTATGAGTCCCCCCATTAAGGTCTGATGGTTGGTGGACACCTGGGCGAAGATGCAAAAGCATGCAGAGAATAATTTATTAAATATTCTGTAGGGGCTAGGTTTGCCTAGCCCCTTACCCGCCCCTACACGTGCCATATTCCCTTATGGTATAATTTGCAAACCCAAAAATTGGGGCCCGTAGCTCAGCGGCAGAGCAGGCGGCTCATAACCGCTCGGTCGTAGGTTCGAATCCTACCGGGCCCACCTTTTAAGAAAATTCGCTTGCGCAATAAACAAATCACGCCAGCGAATTCTGTTTTTAATAATCCTTGTATTGTGATTTTTAGGGATTGATTAGGTAATACGCCTGGGTTTATCTATTCTCAAGTTTATTAATTTTTCTCCAATTAATCTCAGCAGGTCTAATAAGGAATCTTTATTATCAGGTAAGGGTTATAGGTTATTTATTCCTCTTTATATTTATGAACATGAGTTAGCAATTTTTGATGCTTTTTCAATTTTTTCTAATTCCTTAACAAAGAAATTAAACCAATACCTATCTTTGTTATTGTATAACTCAAAAAAAGGACGATCTATTGTCCTTGCTTCCCATGCAGCTAATCTAATATGTAATATTCCATTAGGACTATTTATATCAAATCCAATAATATTGTATGGGGGTAGGTAATCAATTACAAAATAATCGATTAAACCATTCGAATTCTTTACTAGATCCATAACCTTATTTGAATTAGTCCTATATATTTTTCTTAATTTCTGAATAGGATCATCCGCTTTTATATTTGCTCTTATTGAAGCCATTCTAACGGCATCGCCTTCGGGATCAATTAAAATGAATTTTATTTTTGTTTTAATGCTCTTTTTCGAGTAGTAGTCATGAAGAATTGGGAGAAAAATGGTGTAACCAGCACCAAAAAAAACCACTTCCCTTGAAGATTCAATCAAATTAATAATTTCTGTCGTGTCAAATCTCTGTTTTAGGAAATTTGATACGACAGCATCTGAATAAATAAATCCAGAATAATTTTCCTCTGAAGAATAATTCTTTATTTGATTGGATAATTTATCTTCCCAACCCGCATTTTCTGTATTGTAAATAATTGTTCTAATATGATGCAGATCAAAAGGAATGTCACTTTCATTTTTTGATAATAAAATAACAGGTTTCCCGATAGAATGAGCTAACCCCAGCTCATAAAAAACATTAGGATTCCTGGAAGTCATATCACATAAAATTAGATCAGCTTCTTTGATTGAATTTAGAATATCCATCATGATTATTCTAGATCCAAGTAAATCATCAGCTTTAGTCACTTGAAAACCAGATTCTTTTAATGCAGGTTTGTAAATTAATTCAAAATAAGAATCAAAAGGTTTTTTAAATGGCATTAATACAAAAGCTTTTTTAACAGCATTATCAAAACTCATTTATCATACCCTCCAAAAATTTTGCTAAATCCAGTAAAAATATGGAAATTATTATTAATTATTATTCAGTTATTTTGTTATTATACAGGAATATTTAATTCATATAAAAATGTAATTTGGAACTTACATGAAGGTAGTGTCTTGTCAAGAGGTGTAAATTATAATTTGTGTTTCCAGATTATCTAATGTTTCTTCAACAATAAAATCATTTTCATTTATGATCCGTGCGGGTTCAGGATCAAAGAGATTTTGAATACCATCTTTTGCCATATAGGATCTTCCAACTCGCCAATCTTCGTCTATATTCATCAACTGTGTTCCAACTAGTATATAAACCGATAAACGATCTGGGAAGACGCCAACAACTCGGGTTCTGCGGCGGATCTCACGGATTAGACACTCAAGTGGATTGACAGAGTGAATAGGCCGGTGATGATTTTCCGGAAAAGTCTTGCAGACCAGGATATCTTCTTTCGCTTCCTGAAGCATTTCTGCGGTCTTAGCCCAACGGCTATGCATTGCGTCAGCTAAATGTTCTAACTATAAAAGAGCAGAGCGGTGATGTGGTTGTTGAAAAATCAATTTGAGGGCATCTGCGATTTGCTTTTTGTCTTTATGTGCAATCTGTGCCAGTATGTTTCGCTTGAAATGCACTGTACAACGCTGCCAGGCTGCTCCCGAGATAGTCTGAGAGAGGGCAGATACCAGTCCACTGTGGGCACACATGCACCGCACTGCAAGTGCATGTGTTACTAATCACTAACTTTGCCTTTTTGAGCCCTCTTTCTCTGAGTGAACCTAGAAAATCAAACCATCGCGATGCATGCCTTCTGCAAGACCTCCGATTCAACTGCTCAGAGCTCAAAACCCAGTACATGCCGTTCTCCTTGTTGATCTACGCCAATTGCCATGACTTGGCATGGGGCTACTACTCGGTGGTTCTCTCTGACCTTCAACAAGACCGCATCCAGCCAGATATAGGGATAACATGCTTGTAATGGCCTTTCACGAAACCGTTTGACTATCTCGGTCAATTCTTTACATATTCGAGATACTCGTCTTTCCCTTATGCCGCTTCGCTCAGCAGCCTTGGCAATGAGCCTCCGTGAGCGTGAAAAAGATGGCTGCGGCCGGACGGCTAAGGCTAGAAAGAAGAGCGAAAAAAGTTTACTGGTAAAGAACTAAGAAAGCATGTATAATTATCTTTAGTGATTCACCCGAATATTAATGTACGATATCAGTACACAATTGTACGATATACGTACATATTTGTCAAGTTGTTTATAGTAGGTTTTTATGGTATTGGATAAAATTCTTAGCCTTTTTCCAGAAGATAAAGGTTCACGGCCAAATAAATTTACGCTCTACATGGGTGATCAAATCCGAAATGCTCGTATAGAAGCTGGCTTCAGCCAGGGAGAACTTGCTGAGAAAATCTATATGCGTCGTCCCACTCTTTCAGATATTGAAAATGGAAAATCTGAACCTAGCGCCAGTGCATTAGGTTTACTTTCCTTTTATCTGAAGAAACCTTTAACTTACTTTTTTCCATCACCTCTTTATGAAGAAACTGTAAAAGAGGATATGGATGAATTAAGTCTTGAAATTCAAATGTATTTTGAACAAATTTATGGTGATGAGTTAAAAAAACTTCTTATTTCTATCACTAAAGAGTTTGCTGAATATGATCCAGAAAAATTAGTTGTAGATTTAGCGCCCCTTATATTTGCTCGTTTGGATCGTGAAAAAGAATTAGAAGAATATAATAAAGGTAACTCAATAAAGTAGTTCTCAAACCTACAATAAGTATTTTATTGGGCACAATTAATTTTTGTATCACAATGGGAGGATTACTAATAGATTATTTAATAAATGCTTTGGATGATGGGGCCTTCTTTTCATGAAAAATCAATAGAATTATCTGGAGTATGATTATGCCATCTAGATTTAGAAAATCAATTAAAATTGCACCTGGCGTTCGGCTAAACATTGGTAAAAAAAGAGGGAGTATCACGATAGGAAAAAGGGGCTCTTCAGTTAATTTTGGATCTCGGGGAGTTTACGGGAATATTGGGGTTCCGGGAACCGGTTTGTCTTATCGCTCAAAATTAGGTGGATCTTCCCAAAATCTAAAATCCAATTCTGGAAAACCTGACAATCCTTCACAGTCTAATAAAACTGTAATTTCAATCCAAATTTCTTTGTTAGAAGATGGATCAGTCACTTTTAAGGATGAAAATGGGAATTTATTACCTGATGATTGGGTTCGGAAAGCCAAAAGTCAAAATAAACAATTAATTTTGGATTGGCTTTATCAGCATTGCGAAGAAAAAAACGAAGAGATTACCTCGCTTTTTAATATTCATCTCACAACACCTTCACCTGATACACAAATTTCCTTCACACCATCTCCATTTGATATAGAAATACCAAGTCCACCTGATAATGAGTTTTCAGATCCAAGGCCGATTCCACTTGAGAAGAAAGATTATGGATTTCTTGGATCAAATATTGCCTTTCTCAGGAAAAGTATAGATAAAAAAAATAAGAAATTAGAGAATCGATATCAAGAAGAACTTCAAAATTGGGAATTAGCGAAAGAAAACTTTGAGGAACAATATCAAATAAAACATCAAGAATACTTAGATAAACTTGAAGAATTTAATAAAAATAAGCGTAATTATGCTCTAGAACAAGAGGATAGAAGAAAGTTTATTGAAGAAGATCGATTTGTAGAAATAGACGCGATGTACGAATTTTTAGAAGAGGTTTTACAGACAATTGTATGGCCTAAAGAAACAGTGTTGTCATTCGATATCATCAACGAAGGAACCAAAGTTCTAATGGATGTTCATCTCCCTGAAATTGAAGAAATGCCAGAAATTCAAACAAAAGTTAATAAGAGAGACTACAAGTTAACATTAGTACAAATTTCAGATACACAAAAAAGAAAGAACTATATTTCCCATATACATTCTATTGGTTTCAGATTAATAGGCGAAGTTTTTGTTTCCTTGCCATCAGTAAAAAATATCGTTTTCTCAGGTTATACTCATCGGATCAGTAAATCAACTGGAAACCTCACTTCTGAATACCTTTATAGTGTCAAAACCACACGAGATGAATGGGAGAAATTAAATTTCCAAAATCTTGAGATGATCGATGTATTACTATGTTTTGAGGAATTTGATTTACGTCGTAATGCAACAAAAACTGGAATTATGAAAGCAATCAAACCATTCAAAGAATAGTTGCTTTAATTTAAATATATGCAAAGGAATACCAAGATGGATAAAACAAATGATGGGAGAGTAGAAGGGAAAATTCTTTTTTATGGTTTGGTTGATTGGTGGTTTTCTACCTTTACCGAATATGAAAGGGAATATATCGATAATCGATTTCAGCCTATGATCAGCCTTCACATTCTTTAACAAAACGTAAGTACGAAAAAATTGGTGGCGAGATAATCGATGCAGCATCTTTCTTGAATTCTCTTGCCACCTGGTTTCGTGATAAAAGTGATTCATCAATCTTAAAAAGAATCCAAGAGAAAATTGATGAACTTGGTAAAGAGAAACCAATATCAGGCTCCGGATATGTTAATGGAAGGCATTTTGTAACATTTGTGAATGACGTGAAAGCGCTTAAGAAACTCGGAAATCTTGATGAGGCTGAAAGATTGTTACTAAAACTTATTGTTGCTATGGAAAAAGCATGCAAGAAGAATAATGAAGGCGTAGCACCTTGGTATTACCACGAATTGGCAAAAATCTATAGGAAGAAAAAAGAATACGAAAAAGAAGTGACAATTCTAAAGAGGTTTGCCCATCAGAAGCACGCAAGAGGGGTAGGCCCTAAGAAATTACTAGAGCGTTTAGAAAAAACAAAAGTATTAGCAGATAATTATAGAAATAAAAACACATGAGACTGGTTTCCTTGATCCTGGGAGTGTCAGGAGTTTCTAGTTTTTCACCGGAATGTGCAATTCGCTAGTTTCGTGGTTCGAGTCTATTTCAAGGAGCTATATTATTCAAAACATCCAATTATTTGGTTCGCAAAGGGTGGTTTTTGCTTATAATAACTAAAATTATGACAAGCAAGTTTGAAAGAAGATGAGGGAAAATGTATAAAGAAGAACAAAATCTTCATCTCATATTTCATATTGATACAAATCGAATAAACAGCCGATCAAAACTTCCCGCTATGAATCAACTTGAACAATGGCATAAAAATGGAGTAATTCACATTGAATTGTCTACGGTAGCCCAAAAAGAAGCTATGGCAGGGAAAAATCGTTTGCGTGCTGAGAAAGCACTAGATTATGTTTACACAGAGACTCTAGCGACTACTCCTGAAGAAAAGACACAACTTATTAAAATTGCAGGCATCTTATTCCCAAAAGAAAAATGTAATTCTAATCAAAGAAAGGATATCAAAATCGTATTTAATGCACACAAGTATTCAGCAATCCTAATTACAAATGACGGTGCATCAAAATCGCAGCCTGGAGGTATTCTTGGTCACAAAAATGAGCTAAAAGAAGCTCTTGGTATAATTGTAATGTCCGATGCAGAAGCAGTAGAATACATTCAGAGATTGATTAATGAGCGAGATAAGAGAGCTCGTATTCAATGTGAAAGATACGGAATTTCATTACCCAATTGGCTAGGCAAAGATTAAAGTGATTTAATACTAATAATTTTTATCCCAATAGGATACTAGTTTTTATCCGCTCGTTTATTATCTCATTATTCTAGTAAATTACTTTTATAATAATTTTCAGAATGATTAAGAAAATTCTAATTCACCTTATATGCTTTGGTAAAATAAATGAAAAAATATTTATTTTTATGGAGGACAATTTAACACTATGAATCTATTTCAGAAAATTATTCAATATATTATTGAGAACACCGAAACTGTTTTGACTCTCTTGGGAGTGATATTAAGTGGTGTTGTAATAATTATTTTATCTTCTGATACAAGAAAAAAAGTTGTTCTAGTTTTGATTGCTTTCGCAATTGTTGCTATAGGAATATCAATGTTTAACTTCTTAATTACAGAAGAAAAAATATCAGAAACACCAACCGAAACCTCAAACACAAGCATTATTAAAGCTAGAACTGATACTAATGAACCCGAAGAATTACCGACCGAAGATGTTATATCAATAGACGAAACCAATACGTTAACTACCCAAGAGGATATTTCACAAATAAATCTTATTGAAAATGCAGAGAGTATTAACATTGGTACCCTAAAATTCTCAGAAGCAATTTACACAGATGGAAATAATGATTTTGATATATCAACTTTCTATAAAATTCAGAGAATAAGATTAGAAGAAAATCCAAACGGATGCGATATCTCCGATTGGTTTTCTGACTTCTTATGGGTAACAGGAAACAAAGGTGCACAGGTATCTATAAATGATGAGATTATTGGTGAATTGAATATTAATACTGGAAACCATGGCTATCTTATCATCCAGAAAATTAACCCTGGAGATGAAGTATGCATTATTGGCGATAATAGAAATGGTTTTAGTATTCTCTTTGGTCCTGATGTTTTTTACCACTACGATAGTTATTGTTATAGAGGCTTCTGCAATTAGATATAATTACTGTATGTGGAGAAACTATGAAAAATAAAAATTGTACAAGTGAGGATTTTCGATCCAGAAAATGGAAAATTATTATTCATGAACAAACTAATCCTACAAACATATGATTTAATAGCCGAAACGGATATTACTTTTTATCCGCTCGGTCGTAGGTTCGAACTGCCCATGGGGCGTACCGGGCCCATCTTTGGCCCTTTTTCTTTGCGAGTATTCAAATTAAAAAACAGCATAAATAATTTGTGATTAATTAAATTCAATTCCTAAACTTTCCGCTCGTTTTCTAAGTGATAGCATCAATTTTTCATGCGCATTGTCTTGAAAATAATCTACCCATTGCCAGGCACTTAGGCGTCTTGGGACTGAACATTCCTCAAGTTTTAGTGGGATTATAAAAATTGTTTCTTCCGGTTTCTGTTCTGCAACATCCAGAGCTCTTTTAATTTCTTTTTGTACATACCCTTCTTTATTTATCGAATTGGTAGACAAACAAACTATCACAACATCGGATTTTTCAACTGCTTTTGAAATTTTATTATCCCATTTTTCACCCGGTAATATTTTCATTTCATCTAACCAAGGGTCAATTCCAACTTGAGAGAATAGTCTTTGATATAATTTTCGCACCACTATTTTATCTGAGGAAGAATGGCAAAGAAAAACAGACAAATCACGTTTTTGTTCTTTTTTGTGATCATCCATCAAAAAATCTGAGACTGTTATCTTTTCATAACCCATGCTCTCACCAAATATTGCTCTCGAGCCTGTTCCGATTAGTGTTACTCGTACTTCTGAGTTTAAATCATCGTCAATTACTGCTCCAAAAATTATATTAGCATATTGATCTATTAGTTTTTCTTTAATACAGGAAGCAATTTGATTAACTTCATAAAGCTTTAAATCAGAAGGCCCTGTAATGTTAAATAATAAGCCATCTATATGATTTATTGAAATATTCCCTATAATATTTGATATCAATCTCTCAGCTGCAATTTTAGCTCGATCTTCTCCAGATGCCTTGCCAAATGCCATAAATCCACGTAAATTTCCATCGAATATTTCTCTAATGTCACTAGTATCCAGATTTATCAATCCCGGAATTATTACTAAATCTAAAATGCCTATGATACACTGATTTAGCATTTGAATAACTAAAGTAGATAAAGATTTTTGTATTTGAAAATTCTTAATTCTAGAAGCCAAATAATCTAAAGGAAACATAATCGAAGCATGACCTTGTTTTTCGAAAATCTCTAAGCATTTGTTGGCTGCTTGTGTTCTTCGGTGATTTTCAAAGTTATATGGTTTTGTAAAAACACCTAGTGTAAATGATCCCAATTCTTTAGCAATATCCCCAATAATTGGTAGTGTTTCTATACTTGCCCGGCCACCTAAACCCGATATAATGAAAATAATACTCGAATCATTTAATTCTTTTGATGAGTTTTTAGTGATTTCTTCTGCAATTTTATTCCTAACCGTGTTATATTGCCTATCGTCCTTACTATTAGAAATCTTTTCACAAACAAGAATCCGTGAGCCAGACTTCGTTTCTAAAAGATTTTGGATATCAGAATCTATAGCAATGAGTGCATCGCCATGCATTCCAATTTTGTTCAAGCGATTAATTATCTTACAACCGATACCCCCGACACCTATTACTTTGAAATTAATATTACTTCGATATGGATTGAGCGTCCCCGAAACTGGTTTTAAGTCGTCAAAAGTAAAAAATTCATCTATCATAATTAACTCTTATACTAATTGTTCATGGATTTATTTCAATATCTAAACAGTAGCCGTTGGATTTCACCCTCATTGTCTATCAATAAAAACAAGGTTTCTGGCAATTTTAAATTATGAACGTTTTCAAATCGTTATTCAAATAATATTAAAGTTGTTTTGAATACAAAAATCAAAGGCACTTTAATATCTTATCACTTATTATAAAATAAGATCCCATTATTTTCACTGATATTTTGCCTAATTGGAACCAAGATATTATTCGCTCGGTCGTAGGTTTACTGCAAAAGCATCCAGCACAGGCGAACCTGCCGGGCCCACCTTTTAAGCATTTTCGCTTGCGCAGTTCATAAATCCGGCAAGCGAAATTTGTATTAATTTCCAAAGCAATCTTTTGTTACCCTGGAGAATAAGGATAAGATTTATTTCTTAATTTATTTGAAGTTTCTTGTGTTCCTTATTAAATGATCCACCATGCCGGTATTGCCTGCCGAAATCAGATTGCTGATTTCCGCTTTTGAATTCACACCAACGGCTGATGTTACCCCAGCAGCTTTGATCCTTCTTTCAAACCCTAATAAAATCGCTATTGCTGAATATCACTTGACAGGAAAATTTATTTCATTTATAGTTCACTGGTTATTGAACTATTCTGATATATTTAAAGATTTAACCATGAAAGATATCTTCCAAACCAACATATTTAGTGATGAAGAGCTGATCCAATTAATATCTCTCCTAAAAATCCATGGGGAGCCGAACCGTTTAAAAAATATATTTGCAGCTTGAAAAAAGAGTTCTTATCATAAACTACAGAGGACACCTATTTATTCTTCTAACCTCCATTTGAAGCATAATTAACGTTAGGTTATGCAAGATAGCAAGATTTATTCTGGTACACTATTCTGAATATCACTAAATCAAAGTAAGATAGGAAAAATATTTATGAAAGCGATTATTTGTACAAAATACGGATCACCGGATGTGCTTCAGCTCAAGGAGGTAGAAAGACCTCTTCCAAAAGATAATGAAGTGCTAATAAAAATTCACGCAACAACAGCACATATTGGAGATACTCGAATACGAAAATCCGACCCATTTGCTGTAAGATTTTTATTTGGTCTCATGAGGCCCAAAAAAGCGCCCATATTAGGTATGGAGTTAGCAGGAGAAATTGAAGCAGTCGGCAAAGATGTGACACAATTTAAGAAAGATGACAAGGTTTTTGCATTTGCTGGTTTTGGTTTTGGTGCTTATGCTGAGTACATATGTCTGCCTGAAAAACCTGAAGAAGGAAAGATTGAAAAAAAGGGATTGGTGGCAATAAAACCTGCCAACCTCACCTATGAGGAAGCCGCCGCCGTTCCTGCTGCAGGACTTACAATAGTGAAAGTTTTTCAAAAAGCAAATATCCAGCAAGGACAAAAAGTTCTTATCTATGGTGCTTCTGGAAGTTTAGGCACTTATGCGATACAGTTTGCCAGGTACTTTGGGGCAGAAGTCAGCGGGGTATGCAGCACCACTAATTTAGAATTGGTGAAATCTCTGGGAGCTGAAAAAGTAATAGATTACACTAAAGAGGATTTTACCAAAACCAGTGAGACCTATGATGTTATTTTTGATGCAGTAGGTAAGACCTCGCGTTCACGTTGTAAGGGCTTGCTAAAGAAAAATGGAATTTTTCTTACCACTAACGGGTTAGAAAAAATTAAGGCAGAAGATTTAATTTTCCTCAAAGAGCTTATAGAGGCGGGAAAGCTAAAATCGGTTATAGACAGAAGTTATCCCTTGGAACAAATCGTAGAAGCTCATAGATATGTTGATAAAGGGCACAAAAAGGGAAATGTAGTCATAACTGTGGTGCATAACGACAATACCTAACAAAACGCTGCACTCGGACGGTAATGGAGCGCAGCGGAATTACCGCCGGTGAGCTTGGTCGCTCATTCAACAGATTGATTTTATAGCCGAGTTGGAATAAAGCCTTTATCCACTCGGTCGAAGGTTCGTTCTGCACACATTGTGTGCCTGGTTGGGCTTCCACAGGCTGCGCTTTGACAAGCTGGTGCTTCAGTTAATGAACATCCATTTCATCTGACAGCACACTGGGGAACTGTGTGCGTGCTAGACGCGTATGCAGCGGACGAGCCGAACTGGTTTGAGATGTGGTCGTTTTGGGTGAGGTCCTATTTCAGCGCACTGGCCTGTTGATTGAGCAGGATGTCTTCCGGTGATGTTAATTCCAGCTCCAAACCGTGCGGTTCGGCTTTGCCCCCCTCATTGATGTGGACAAAGGTGATGAAGCCGGTGAGGACGGGTTCATCCCGGTTCTGAATTTTCAGCTGGACGGACACAACCAGTGAGCTTCGACCGGTATGGACGATCTTGCTTTCGAAACGGGCAATCTCGCCAGCTTGAATGGGTTGGGTGAAGGTCAATCCATGGATCTTAAGGCAAACGATATTTCGAGAGGGCAGGACGCTCGCTGCAGCAATAAAACCAGCCTCAACGAACCATTCCGCTGATCTGCCGGCAAAGAGTGTGCCGTGGTGGTTTAAATCTTCGCTTTTTACCAGGCGGTCATAATGGAATATTTGGGGCTGCATTGCATTCCTTTCTACAAACCCAACGTTTTGGGAATCTTTCGGAGCCTACTGGATTGTACCAGAATTGGATCAATGGATTGTGCTGGTTTTCATTATTTCCACATGTCTCAAGCACGGTTCATAAGCTTTTTTCGCAAGCTGGCACTCCAGTTTTACACCATCCACCCACATGCACGTGGACAGATTGAATTGATTTCTTCAAAGGTCACCCAACCTAACCGTGAAGAAACATGCATGCAATCACTCAGATCACGATGTGGAAGATCCCTAGAAAGTGCGGCTGGATCGGATACATATTCATTAAATAACCAACCATATAAGCGTGACCAAGGATTTTCACGGAAAACTTCAGGTGTGAGCAACAGGAACAAAGATTTCTCTGGTTCTCTTTTTCCAAGAGCTTTCGATAGCGCTTTATTCTCTTTAAGAAGGATATCAATACATCTGGCAAGCTGATTACGTTTAATGTCAAACGTAACATCTACGGATATATCTGACAGCACTTTGGACTCAAAAAGAACTGAAAATCCATTAGAAGCATTTACAAGGATCGCATCGAGATGCGTTGGACCTTCTAACGACCGCTTTGACTTTCTTTCTGCTGCATCCAGTACATAAGGGATAAAATGCACCTCTTTAAAATGCTGGCGTAGCCACTGCGTGTATTTTTGGGGTGAGGGAACCTGGGCTTCAAAAAAGAGATAAAGGTCGCCCTTTAAACATTCAGACCAGGTGCTTATCCCCCTGATTGGTGGCTCATCACCAAACCCCTTCACTAAAAGAGATTCCCAAATTCGATAACTATCGGGATGGTCAAATATGGATTTCAAAGCAGCAGCCGTCCAAAAACGCTCATCCTTTTCTATCTGCATTGGACGCCGTGATCTGGATACTGGAATACCTTTAAGATCAGGATTCGCTGCAAGAAACTCATGATATCTTTCTGCGCTCTGAATAAAATAATCAATCTGCTTTTTAGCATTTCCTGGGAAATGCTGGTGCAGTTCTTCCGGTTCAAATGGTAAATATTTTTCATCAATCATTGCAATTATTCCCTTCTTTATCTATGTATTAGTTTCTGCATGTGAAATCTCATACAAGAATAAATATAATATAAATCTTAAAAGTGGTATGCAGATTTTGTTCTGATCTTGCCGCCTTTGTCAACATCCCAAATTTAGCACAACTTTGAAGTGGAGACCTTTAAGTGGTTTTTTCAAGTTCGTACGGCTGGACGATTGATGACCAAGAAATTCGTCATTCTTTAGTGGATGCACCTTCGCTTTCTCG
The DNA here is from genome assembly GCA_034717715.1 of Chloroflexota bacterium. Taxonomy (GTDB): domain Bacteria; phylum Chloroflexota; class Anaerolineae; order Anaerolineales; family Anaerolineaceae; genus Brevifilum. The sequence continues at coordinate 27,229 of JAYELT010000142.1, forward strand.
AGAAGACGCCGTTTTCATGTTGGTTGTGTGCTCGGTATTTGTAAATTACCTTTATGCGAAAACACTCAAAGTTGGTTTGGGTCTTTCTGTAAAGTTATATTCAACGTCAACAAGACTCGATGAGCACTCCGCTAAGTTCAAAGATGTGGGCTAACAGGAATTACGGTATATTCCGCTTGGTTTCGATAACCAATAATCACAAAATCATGTTTGCTATAATAAGCTAAATGACGAAGCATTTTAATTTTCCGGACCTATTCGCAATCAGTCTTTCGTAATAAGAATGGATTGTTTTGCATACTCTTTCGAGCTACAATGAAAAGTGTATTATGCGCAGCCAATTGATATTCGTTGTTCTTCTCCTGCTTATGACGGCATGTGTATCTGATCCAGAAATGAGAGAAACACAAACGTTGCCGGAAAATTCTATTGAGCTGCCTATGCCCACCTCAACAACAGATGAAGAAATACTGATCACCGCAGTTCCAGAACCTGTTGAGGGTGTTGAAATCCCATCCTATGTGGAATATATTACTGGCAGCCTGTGGCTGCGATTATTCACTCCAAAGGATGGTGATATCGTAACCCAGGAAGTGATCGATGTTTCAGGTCAGGCACCTGCAGAAACCGTGATCAGCCTGAATGATTATATTTTTCTGGTTACCGAAGAAGGAAGTTTTTCTATTCCTGTAATATTGGACGAAGGACCAAATATCATTGAGTTGGTTGCAAGTAATATAGATGGTGATGAGCTTGCTTTGGTGCTTACCATCGTGTATGATAAGGAATAAGAGGAGCCTATTATGAAAACCAAACAATTATTAATAATTCTCGCACTGGTTGTTGTGTTATCTGTAATTTCATCACAAACTGTGGTCGCCTATCAAACCGTAGAGAAAAAAGATACACCACCTGGATTAGAAAACAAAGATACACCACCCGGATTAGAAAATAAAGATACACCACCTGGATTAGAAAAAAAAACCGGGACGGTTGCTATTCAAAAAGCTGAGGAAAAGGAAGCGAAAGTAGTTGGTAATGCGCACGGCAAGCATGAAAATTATAAAGGAACCATAACCGCTGTGGATGCAGGCAGCCTTACACTTGCTTTGAAAGACGAATCCTCG
>JAYELT010000143.1:0-8932 GCA_034717715.1 Chloroflexota bacterium
AGGGGCAATCCTCTGTGATTGCCCTAATATGTATTATTTAAACATTGTGTAGAATCTACTCTTTCGGGGGGCTAAAGCAGGTCTACCCATACACAATTTTCAAATTTTTAGGGATATGAATTTGATCGTGTTTCTGTACATATAAATCCCATGTGGGAATCCCTCGGGTTGCCTGTATATGGAAGGTTAATACACTTTTCAGGGTGTTGCCACTCCCGATGGGAGTTGCATAGGCAGATAATGCCATTAAAAAAGTTTAAAGCGGGTTACCTTGGAAAATTGAAATACTCAATATCAACTTTAATAAAATTAAGTCTGTCTTGAAAAGAAAATTATTATGGATGATTTTTGTTCCAATCTGAATATTTAATTTGACAATAATTTAATTTAGATTATAGTTAACCGGTCGCATTCTAAAAATTTAATTTTGTAGAAGAGGAGAAAATATTATGTATAGATCTAAAAAGCTCATTTCCATTCTGGTCGTGGGCATCATGTTTGTTGGCGTGCTAGCAGCATGTGTGCCGCAAGCAGCGGAAGTCACACCAGAAGAGCCGAAAGAACCCGAAGTAGTAGAAGAACCTACTGAAGAGGTAGAGGAACCTACTGAGGAAGTAGTTGAAGAACCTGAAGTGGAAGAACCTGAATTTGAAGAACAGCCTTTTGGTGAGAATCTACCAACCGAACCAACGATCGATACACCGTTGGTCGTTGCATATAACGATTTCTCACAGAAATTCAGCCCGTTTTTCTCAGATACTGGATACGACGCTGATGTTGCTGCAATGACACAGATCAGTCTTCTGACGACAGATCGTGTTGGCGGCATTATCAACAATGCGATTGAAGGTGAAACACGTAATTACAATGGTACCGACCATCTCTATAAGGGACCTGCGGATACCAGTGTGGTTTATGATGAAGCTACGGATACAACCAAGTACACCGCTAAACTTCGCGTTGGCATGAAATTCTCTGACGGAACACCTGTCACCGCCGACGATATCATCTTCACGTACTATACGTTCCTTGACCCATCCTATGTTGGCTCAACAACTTTGTCATCCTATGATATTGTTGGTTTGAAGGATTATATGACCCAGACCACCAGTGAAGTTTATGACAAATACGATGCGGCCTTCGAAGCGATCTATGCCGCTGGCGTTGATCATGAATGGACAGAGGAAGATAGCTGGACACAGGAACAGCAAGATGATCTGTGGACTCGTATGGATGTTGAATTTGTAAGGGAAGCAGATAAGATCGTGAAGTACGTCAATGCAAATTATTCCGGCTACGCTGAAGACTATGCTGGTTATCCATACGAAGAGATTGAGGGGATTGAAGGTATGGAAATTATGTTTGGTATGGTCATGTGGGGTTTCGGTGACGTAGGTGATGATGGTGCATTTACAAGTGCAACTACTGAAGTCGTCTATGACCTGGTTGAATCATTCCCAACCATGGAAGACTATGCGGCTGAAATCAATGCAACCTATGAAGGTGATGTTCAAGAAGCCTTCCCCTATGAGTCGGCTGACAGCGTTGATGTGTACGCTAAAGTAAAATCTGGTTTCATCGGCTACTGGGGCCCATTAGATGAATCAATGGGTGACGAAGGCGTTCCGAATATTGCCGGTATCGTCAAGGTTGACGATTACACCGTGGAAGTAACGGTGAACGGCTTTTCAGCCCCTGCCGTCTACTCCATTCTCGGCATCCAGGTTACACCGCTGCACTACTACGGTGATGTCGAAAAGTATGACTATGAAAACAATATGTTCGGTTTCGATTTTGGTGACCTGTCCAAGCAGGAAAGCCTGACAGCGACCCCCATGGGCGCAGGCGCATACAAATATGTTAAGTACGACAACCGGGTTGTTTACTTCGAGGCCAATGAGTACTATTACCGGGGCTGCCCCAAGATCAAAGAGGTTCAGTTCAAGGAAACAGCTTCTGCTGAGGTTCCTTCAGCCGTTCAAACCGGTACAGCCGATGCAGGCGAGATGACCTATTCATCAGAGCGTTATGCTGAAGTTAAATCCTACAACAGCAACGGCGAGATGACAGGTGATGTGATCTCCTCAAGCATGGTTGACAACCTTGGTTATGGTTATATTGGAATCAACGCCGCCAACGTCAATGTTGGTGGTGAAGCAGGCTCTGATGCGTCCAAGAATTTACGCAAAGGCATTGCCACGATTATGTCCGTCCACCGCGACCTCGCGATTGACAGCTACTACGGCGAAGGTGCCTCGGTCATTAACTACCCGATCTCGAACACCTCCTGGGCGGCACCTCAGCCGACCGACGAAGGTTATCAGCTCGCATTCTCTGTTGATGTTACTGGTGAACCTTTGTTCACCGCCGATATGGCCCTGGAAGACAAAGTTGCTGCTGCAGAAGCTGCTGCACTTGGTTTCTTCGAAGCGGCAGGATTCACTGTGGAAAACGGTGTACTCACTGCAGCTCCTGAAGGCGCTAAACTCAGCTACGAAGTCATCGTTCCTGGTGACGGCACTGGCGACCATCCTGCATTTGCCATCTTGACATCTGCACAGGAATCCCTGGCCAAAATTGGTATGGAACTCAAGATCAATGACCCCGCTGACTCCAATATCCTCTGGGATGCTCTGGATGCAAGCACACAAGAATTATGGACCGCTGCCTGGGGTACAACAATTGACCCCGACATGTACCAGGTCTATCACAGTTCCAACGTCGTGGGTGAAGGTGGCTCTGATTCAAACCACTACCACGTCCAAGACGAAAATCTGGATCAGCTGATTGTTGATGCCCGTTTGAGTGATGATCAGGCTTATCGTAAAGCTATTTATAAGCAAGCTCTTGATACTCTCATTGACTGGGCAGTTGAGATTCCCACCTATCAGCGACTGAATGTTATCATCTTCAGCACTGAGCGTGTTGCTCTCGACACCCTCACCCCTGATATCACAACCTTCTGGGGTTGGCTGAATGATATTGAACTGGTCGAAATGAATTAGTAAATTTTGAGATGCGATAAGTAAGTCATTGTGAGCTCACCTTTTGGTGGGCTCACTCTTTATGAAATTATGTTTACTACTTTAATAAAAATTTATTTTTAGGTTAGGGAACGACATGAAAAATTTTATTATAAGGAGAGTTATACTCGGTATATTTATCACGTTCTTCGGAGCGATGGTAATCTATGCCGTCATCCGCTCACTGCCTGCATCTTATGTAGAGACGGTCGCACGAGAACGAGCCACCAATCCTTTGAGCACCAAGACGTATCAGGAGTGGTTGGATCAGCTAAACAGTGTCTATCACCTTGATGTTGGTATTATTCCAGGCTATTTCGGATGGCTTGGGAATGCTGTCAAAGGAGATTTCGGCGAGTCCTGGCATTATGGCATTCCCGTGACAGAAAAATTTAACCAGGTTATCTGGTATTCTATGGTCATCAACATTATCACCTTTATTGTGCAAATCGTCATAGCAATACCTTTGGGGATTTTAGCAGCGAGGAAGCAATACAGTAAAACGGACTACGCAATCACGGTATTCGCTTTGATGGGGATATCGCTGCCAACATTTTTCCTTGCTACCATATTAAAGTATGTTTTTTCAATTAAGTTGGGTTGGTTTGACCTGTATGGCTTGACTGGCAGGTATTTTACATCCATGACCTCATTTCAACAGATTTTGGACATTGCATATCACATGGTCTTGCCAATTGTGACACTCATGATGCTCTCGATCGGGGGACTCATGCGCTATACACGGACAAATATGTTGGAGGTGTTAAACTCCGATTATATTCGAACTGCGCGTGCCAAAGGGCTTTCTGAAAAAGTCGTCATCAACAAGCATGCGTTCAGGAACACACTGATCCCTCTTGTTTCCTATATGAGCTATTTATTACCATCAATGTTTGGTGGTGCACAGATCACGGAGACGCTTTACCAGATCCCGGGTATTGGCTACATATCCTATCAAGCCATGATACGTGGCGATATACCCTTTGCCATGTTTTACACAACATTTCTCATCCTCTTGACGCAGGTGAGTCTGGTTGTTGCAGATATCATGTATGCAGTGGTTGACCCACGTGTTAGAGTGAATTGATAGGGATGGCTTATGTCTAATATAAAAAATACAAAAACTGGTGAAGAACCGGAAGTTGAAATGACTAATAAAGCCAATGAGGAAATACGGCTCGACGATGCAAGACGCATCAAGTCTCTCTCCCCGGGCATGCTTGTTTTTAAGCGCTTTATTCGAAATAAGCTTGCAGTAGTTGGGTTGGTCATTCTCGTTTTTATGTTCACCTTTTCGTTTCTTGGACCGTTGTTTTCTCCCTTCGGGCAAACGCAAGTATTTACTAATACAGGCACGATGACCAAGGATTACGCAGGCGCAATCTACAACACCGAACTCCGCTTTTCTGTGGCGGAGGGTGAAAGCTTTAGTAGTGCTGAACAGGCTCAATTTTTTTTAGCACTAGGCAATAATGAGGAAACATTCACTGTAGATAACAGTATTTATTATTTCAATGCTGTGGTTGAGGATACTTATCGTATTATGCAGCTTGACCCCGTTGCTGAAGAATTGCTTGGACAGGTGAATCCTATTAATGGCAATACTTTGCCGGATGGCTTTGTTGAAGCCTATGAATCCGCAAGAGAGGAAGACGAAAACAGTTTTGAACTGGATGGTGTAACTTATCGTATCACGAGAAAACGCAAAGCTCAACAGATTTCCACTGAGCATGATTTAGCATTGGCCACATTAAATATTTACGATGCTTATGATGAGGCAGATGTTGAGTATGTAAATTCTTATAAATTTAAACTCACCGGTGAACGTGCAATTGCAAATGAAGAGGCCATCTTCTCTGTGGATGACCAATCCTATACGATCAGCTTTGCGGAAGGCCAGAATACTATCTTTGACAGTGATGGTGAAGCATTTGCAGAGGTATCCAGCATCATTGTTAATCCTCTCGAGCAAAACGAATTCCTCTCGGTTGAATTTAAATCAGCAATTCGTGAAGGAATCCATAACAACGATATAAAAGTCTCATTTACGCATGAAAATGGTGAAACCATTGAATACACCATTGAACTCGTAAATATTAACTATTATATTAAAAAGGGAATGCCAACCGAGTTGATCAGTCAATACGAAAATCCTTCTTCTATGCATCCTCTTGGCCTTGACAATAATGGTATGGATGTTATGACTCGGCTGATGTACGGTGGGCGTGTCTCCCTACTCGTTGGCTTTGTGGTTGTTATTATTGAGATCGTGATTGGTGTTATCATCGGCGGCATTTCCGGTTACTTTGGCGGTGCGGTGGATACCGCGCTGATGCGCTTCGTGGATCTCTTCAACAGTATTCCGTTCTACCCGATCGTCATCATATTTGGTTCCGTTATGGATACATTGGAAGTGGATCCTATGGCGAGGATCTTCCTGTTGATGGGCATACTGGGCATTTTAGGTTGGACAGGTGTTGCCCGTGTTGTACGCGGTCAAATCCTCTCTCTCCGAGAGCAGGAGTTCATGATTGCGACAGAGGCGACAGGCATTCGAGTTAGCCGCAGGATATTCAGGCATCTTGTTCCCAACATCATGCCGCTGTTGATCGTACAAGCGACAGCTGGGCTTGGGGGCATCATTATCTCTGAGGCGACGTTGGGTTTCCTGGGTCTTGGTGTCAAGTACCCTCTGGCATCCTGGGGAAGCATCATCAATGTATCCTCAGATGCGTATGTTATGACCAATTTCTGGTTTATGTGGATACCAGCAGGCTTGTTGATCCTCTTGACAGTTCTTGGTTTTAACTTTGTTGGTGATGGGCTTCGGGATGCATTTGACCCGAAGATGAAAAGGTAGGTCAGTACAATGGATGATAAAAAGACAACTCTGTTTGACAGGGTTAAAAAATTAACCAAACCTAAGGATATTAACCGAATTTCAGCCCGGGAGTCAGCACAAATATCACGCGAAAACAGGCGGATCACCGACGCGATTGAAAAAGAACGCAATCGGAGAAATGTTCCCGAGAGTGAGTACCTGACTTCGATGAAGAACCCTAACAATGTTGCCGAGTTCGACAATCTGCACACTTATTTCTTCACAGACGTTGGTACGGTCAAGGCAGTTGACGGAGTGACTTTTGAAGTGCCCAAAGGCAAGACGGTGGGCGTTGTTGGTGAATCTGGCTGCGGCAAGTCTGTTACAGCACTCTCATTGATGCAATTAGTACAGCGACCGCAGGGGCAGATTGTTGAGGGTTCTATTCGCTTCAATCGTGGGGATAAGGTTTACGATATAGCTAAAACGCCCACGAAGGTCATGGAAACTATTCGTGGTGCTATGATATCCATGATCTTTCAGGAGCCTATGACCAGTCTCAACCCGGTCTTTCGTTCAGGCGAGCAGATTGATGAGGTTGTCAAACTGCATCATCCGGAGATGCTGGATGAAGAGGTGAAGGAACTGACGCTCCAGATGATTGACACAGTGGGAATCGCTAACAACACAGGCGTCTATAAGATGTATCCGCATGAGCTTTCCGGGGGGATGCGGCAGCGCATCATGATTGCTATGGCGCTTGCCTGCCAACCAAAAATCATTATTGCGGACGAACCCACTACGGCACTTGACGTGACCATTCAGGCGCAGATACTTGACCTGCTCAGGAACCTCAAGGATCAGATTAATTCAAGTATTATGCTCATAACACATGATCTGGGAGTTATCGCTGAGATGGCAGATTATGTTGTGGTTATGTATGCGGGTCGGATTGTGGAAAAAGGTACAGCACTTGAGGTTTTTCATAACCCGCTTCATCCGTACACTGTCGGTCTTATGGCTTCAAAACCTGTTGTTAACCGTGAAGTAGAACGACTCTACACAATCCCTGGGAATGTGCCAAACCCCATCAACATGCCGAATTATTGTTATTTCAGAGATCGCTGCAATCGCCGAATGCCCGTATGTGATGGTCAGTATCCCAAGGAAGTGTATGTTACACCTACGCATATGGTTACTTGTTATCATTACATTGATGAGCAAGTAGAGGATTAAAATGGATGAAATAATTAAGAGCGCTCACTCACTTGAACATAAAAATGACAATATCCTAGAGGTAAAGAACCTTAAGCAGTATTTTCCGATCAAAGCAGGCTTGCTGCAGCGTGTTGTAGGAAATGTTAGGGCAGTTGATGGTATCAGCTTTAATATCAAACGCGGCACAACAATGGGCCTGGTGGGCGAATCCGGCTGCGGAAAAACCACGGTTGGGAAAACAATTTTACGCTTGAATGATAAAACCGATGGCGAAGTGTATTTCAATGGGACCGATATCTATTCACTTAATCGCAAAGAATTGAACGCAATGCGACCTAAGATGCAGATCATATTTCAAGACCCCTATTCGAGTCTTTCGCCACGACTTCCAGTCAGCGAAATCATCGGTGAGGCGGTCAGAGAGCACGATCTCGCACCGAAAGACAAGTTTGACGATTATATCGATCATATAATGGAAATCTGTGGATTGCAGCCGTACCATAAAGATCGCTATCCGCATGAATTTTCTGGTGGGCAGCGTCAGCGCATCTGCATTGCACGAGCGCTTGCATTACTCCCCGAGTTTGTTGTGTGCGATGAGCCTGTATCGGCGTTGGATGTATCCATTCAGGCTCAGATCATCAATCTCCTTGGTGACCTGCAGAAAGATTTAGACCTGACATACCTGTTCATTTCACACGATCTTTCGGTGGTTGAGCATATCTCTGATGAGGTAAGCGTCATGTACCTGGGTGATTTGGTGGAGGTTGGACCAAAAAAGGCGATATTCAGAAATTCGTTGCATCCATATACACAGGCGCTTTTAAGCGCAGCCCCAGTTCCTGATCCAGCAGCTAAGCGGAAGCGCATTATTCTGGAGGGCAGCATACCTTCGCCGGCAAATCCGCCCTCTGGATGTAAATTCCACACACGTTGCAGAGAGTGTATGGATATTTGCAGAAAAGTTGTTCCTGAAGCCAAGGAAGTAGAACCAGGTCACACCGTTGTTTGCCATCTTTACGATTAGAAATTAGTTATGACACGTACGCTAAAACAATATGATGACGATGATGGACGAGTTATCTGCAACATGGATGTAGATGGAATGCCATGGCACGATAAACGTATTCGGCGTGAGAAGCGTATTGAAAGAGCAGCAAACCGACATGAAGGGCAAAAGATGACAAAGTCCGAGGCTCGGCTTTTTACCTGGTATGCAGTGTCTGCCGGCTTGCTGATTGTGTTGGTTTTTGCAGTGGTCTGGGTGCTTTTCACCCTTTTCGCTACTCAAATATGGTTCCGGTAGGACTTCAATACTAACATTCGTGAGAGGCAGTTATCTGACAACCTCTCTTTTTGTTTAATTATTCTCAGCTGCATGAGCTAAAGAAAATAAGAAACTGGTAACAACCCAAATAATTTTCGTCTGTCCTAAGAAGATGTCTCTTCTGGGTTTGGTTCGATACCTGTTTTAGGATGTTAAGGCTTAACTTGGTGGTCGCTGCTGTGAGCAGGCGGCATGCAGTATTTAGAATCCATTCGTGACTTCCTGTGATGTTTTAATTTATTCCTCCAAAGCGGATTGGATTGCCATTCAATGCTGTTAATGAGCTGTGAAGAATTGTAAATTGATATTTACAACAGGAATGAAGACCTCACTTTGGGAAAAGATTATCCTTAATATAATATATTAAGGTAATTATTAGATATCCTAAAGAAATCCAATCATCCTTATTGATTTGTATTAATGATAGCTCAATAATATTAAATGATTCTAAAATTATTTTCAATTTCAAGCCTTTGTTAATGTGTTCGCTAAAGATGCGTGTTCTTGACGAAGAATGATTCCTGTGCTATATTTTGCTTTGAA
>JAYELT010000144.1:0-2142 GCA_034717715.1 Chloroflexota bacterium
GGTGATTAAATGGACGTGCACCGCCCACATGAAAGCCCCTCCCAAAACGACCAGATCATAAGAAGAAATTGTGAAATCTGCCTGCACCGAGAGCAAATACAGCCCTGGTACAGCCAGGACTGCTCCAATCCAATGGGCAGGATGCGTGCGCTTTCGCCAAAGTAATCCCAGAAGCGGCACCAGGATCACGTATAAACCAGTGATAAAACCCGCCTTACCCGCACTGGTTCCTACCAGGCCAATCTGCTGCAGGGATGCGCCGGCGAATAAAGAAAGACCCGTTAACAAACCAGGCCAGATCAGCTTATGAAATGCCCTTTTTGGAAGACTTCCTTCACGCCGCCGCTGCCAGCCGAGAAGGGGTAATAATGCAAGTGCACCCATACTGAAGCGAAGTGCATTAAACGTAAACGGCCCCATATGAGCCATACCCATGCGTTGTGCGACAAAGGCAAAGCCCCATATGGCGGCCGTGATAAGTAAGAGAAGGTCTGCTTTCACACCTGGTGAGATGCCCCTTTCGGGTTATCCCCGCCGGATGTGCCAGATAACTTTGCCGGACACATTTTCAATCGGTACAGGACCAAAATTTCGACTGTCGGTGCTTTCCACCTGCGTACCACGCACATCGAAAGCATGCCCATCAGCCAGCACCCGTTTGACGCGTTTGATCAGTTTGCCGTAGCCAGGCTGGCGAAAAATGATCACATCACCCACTCGAATCTTGCCGGAGGGGAAGGGAACCCCAGCAGCCAGGACAAATTCCCCCTCATGAAATGCTGGGTGAAGGCTGTGTCCATGGATTTTATGCAGACGAAACATTTATTTATAGAACAGGAAGAACGACGTCTTCACTGACAGAATAAGGAGATTTGGCACGTTTCGTCTCGATTCCCTTGATCTGCCAGAAGATCTCCGCGAATTCATTAACCGCCTCAAGCAGGTCAAGGGCAGTCTCACGGTCAACGGTCTGACGGCACTTGGAACCAAGTTTCATGATCTTATGTACCAAACCGTGCAGCTGTGGATAGGATTCAACGTGGGCATCATTCATGAAATCACCCCAAATCACACGGACTTCATGTTTGGTCAACTCGGCATGCTCTTCCTTGACTGCAACGTAACGCGCCATGCTGTTGATGAACTCAGCCGTCAGTGCATCTCCGTGCTCCTTGAGATAATTCTCAATCAGGTCCACCATGCGGATAACCGTCAGGGCTCCAATTTGAGCTTGATGCGGATCGTAGATCCCACAGGGGATATCACAGTGCGCTTGAACCGTATCAAGATGGTAACGCTGGTCTATTTTTTGAGCCAATTTATAAAACATATTCGTTTCTCCTTCTTATTGTGAATATTTCGATATTATTGATGCGATTTATTATAATTTTAAGGGGACTGATTTGCAAATTGATGGTGAAATTATCTCTTTCAAAGGGTTTCCAAAAAAACCTTGTTGAACTCAGGGCTCAATGCCCAGATTACGCAGCTCCTGCTCCGCTACCCACCATCCCGGGTGCCACTCTAAAGCAGCACGGAAATCCTCGATAGCTCCTTCAATATCACCCAGGGCAACCTTAGCCCGTCCTCGCCACACCCAGGATTCTTCAATCGAAGGTTGGTTGGAAGAATAGCTTAAAGTGATGTCTGCCAAATTAATCACATCCTGGTAGCGGCCTGTGTAGTAATAAGCAAAATAAGGTCCGGTTTGGTACCAGGTGATCCGCCAGGGCTTGGAAACAAGGTCAGCATATATTTCATAGGCCTGGTCATAGGCCTGTGCTGAACCATAATAATCCCCCAAATACATCAAATTGGTCCCATAATTGAACCAGGCAAAGAAAAGCTCCAGCCCATTAAGAACACTCGTTTCCTCAACTGCTTTTTGCGCTGCATATTGATAGTTATATGTTTCGTCGGTATGAGGGCCAAGGATCTCAAGGACTTCAGCTTCCCGGTCTGGTGGGTAAACGATCATATACACATAGTTAAATGCTCGCCAATGCCGTTCAATAAACTCATAATCATTGGGATAATCCTCCATAACATATGAATCCTGGATCAGGAATTTTCCCTTACTGTCATCATAAGCCGTGATCACAGCATAATGCCCCATCCAATACTTATTTGGAACCTCTTCCT
>JAYELT010000145.1:0-8820 GCA_034717715.1 Chloroflexota bacterium
TTGTTACAGGGGAAATTATGAGTAAGAACACCACTCGTGAAGTCCATGGGGATGGCTCGTTTGGTGGACCGTATCAGGTCAATCCTGAAATTATGCAGGAGATGTTCAATGCCTGTTTAGTCGATGTGTTGGAGCTCTTGAAATTCGATTAGGTTCTTAAATATGGTAAGTTTTACGAATTAATAAATCCTTAGCTCATGGGGGTGCGATGGACCTGAGGGAATTGCACGATTTTATTGTTACTGCAAAAGCGGCTACTTATGTCGTTGATGGGAAGCCGGTTTCTTCCTGCAGGATAAATTCTCATGATCTCAGCTATTCAGAAGGGGAGTATCACTACCTGGATAGTTAATTTGGCGGTTCGGATTTCATTGGGGAGGAAGTTGTCTATAAAGGTGATGAACCGACATGGGGAATGAATTATTACTGATCTATCCTAAAACCAGAAAAGATCAGCGCAGCAGAAGCTGGAGCGATGATCAAAGCCAGCCTGACTCGAATATATGCTGCCGGACGTTTCCTGGGAGGTTGGGAACACAAGTTTGAACATCTGGTTTACCATGATACTTCCGAAGGCGATCTGACCCATTTTATCGGATACGAATGGATTGAGAAGGATGGTGAAAAGGTTTATGAGTTGTTTTATCATGGGGGATTGATTTATTAAAATTTATGTTCCCTAACTTGAAAAGTGTTTTAATCAATAGGGTCCGGGATGTATACGACCGCACTACAATAGTCCCAATAATCAGATTTAAATGAACATATGTCATGACATTTAAGAGATGGTAGGTTCAATATCAGAACCTGCCTACAGCTTAACGATATTCATTCAACCTGTCAGCCGTATAGTGGTTTACATTTAACCTCGTCATAATGTTTAATTATCGAAATAGTGAAGTTATCCTCATACTCTTTCCAAGGGACGCAATAAAATAATTTACTTCCGCATTACACTGTGAACATTTCTGAATGATATAATCAGGGTTGAAGTTCTGCCTAACACATGAGAAAGGTTAAGATGAATTACAAAGAACATAAAAAGACGATCATCACCACGGAAAAGGCACCAAAGGCGATCGGACCCTACTCCGCTGGTGTCTCCACCGGTCACCTGGTCTTTACAGCCGGCCAGCTGGGGATAGATCCTAACTCGGGCAAAATGGTGGAAGGCGGTATCCAGACTCAAACCCGCCAGGCACTGAGCAACCTTAAAGCCGTGCTGGAAGCAGCCGGGAGTGGACTGGAATGGGTCATTAAAACAACCGTGTTTTTACAGGATATTGGTGAATTCAAACTGATGAACGAGGTTTACGGGACTTTCTTTGTAAAGGAATTCCCTGCACGTTCAGCCTTTCAGGTGGCGGCCTTACCGCTGGGTGCTTCTGTCGAGATTGAGGCTGTTGCCCTGCTCCCAGGTGACTGATCACAGCGCTGCTATCCCAAATGGAATCCCCACGTATCTTAGTTGTTGATGACGAGCCGAATATTGTCCAGCTGGTGAGCATGTACCTGGCACGAGAAAATTACACGGTAATTACTGCCGGGGATGGCCAGAGGGCATTCGATATCGTCAAGACTCAGGAACCAGATCTGGTTGTCCTGGATGTGATGCTGCCTTCACTGGATGGACTTGAGGTATGCCGGCGTTTAAGAGCCGAGGGGAACGCTGTCCCTATCATCATGGTCACTGCCCGAGATGATGATATCGATAAAATCATCGGGCTTGAATTAGGTGCTGATGATTATCTCACGAAGCCTTTTAACCCACGTGAACTTGTCGCACGTATCCGTGCTGTCCTACGACGGGGAATAATGGATGGTGCAAAATCACAGAAACCGATTCGCATTGCTGATCTTGAGATTGACCTGGCAGGCCGCGTGGTCACGATCGATGGTGAACCTGTGGAAATGCGTACGCAAGAATTCGAGGTTTTACGGGTTCTGGTTGAAAATAAGGGCATCGTCCTGACCCGGGAACAGCTGTTGCGCAAAGCATGGGGATATGATTTTTACGGGCAGACCCGTACAGTCGATGTTCATATCGCACAACTGCGTCGTAAAATGGCATCCAGCCAGGTGCGGATTGAAACGGTTACGGGATATGGCTACAAACTTGTTGGGTGATGTTTAACTCACTGCGGTCTCGACTTTGGCTGACCTATGCCCTTCTGATAGGGCTGGTTTTATGTGTTGTTGGCGCAGCAATTGTGCTGGTGGTCTACCGAGGAAATATTCCCCTTCAACAAGCTGCCCTTTATCTACAAACCTTACGATCCAATGCACTTCCCAGGCTGCGCGCAGCCAGTAATTTCAGTCCAAAGATGCTTCAGGTTTCGCTTGAGCGTAATACCGATCAAATCCGGGGACGGATCGTTATCCTTACGAACAAGGGCAGGATCATTGCTGATTCCCAGGCAGAAGATGGGGGGAATCTACCTGATTTTGGAGAGGGACCACTTAAGACCGAAGTAGGTGCTCTTCCGAAATTTTATCGTGACAGCAGCGGACGAGGTTGGTATTATATTATTGATACGATCAATGAGGACCGGCTGGTCTTATTTGCAATCAATCGCCCGAGATTGCAGATCATTACCATCTTTCGTGATCAATACCTTGGCCCGCTTATTCAAGCGGGGATAATCGCTTTACTTGCTGCCTTTTTCCTTTCCCTGCTCATGGCGAGATGGATCAGTGCACCCCTTAAACGCATCAGCAAGGAAGCACGCCAGGTTGCTGATGGCCATGCCCATCCTATCCCACCCAAAGGACCTGTTGAGGTTCGGAACTTAGCCAGTGCATTTAATGATATGGCCCGTCAGGTGCAGACAACCAGGCAATCTCAAAAGGATTTCATCGCCAATGTTTCACACGAACTTAAAACCCCATTGACATCGATCCAGGGGTTTGCACAAGCAGTCCGGGATGGAACTGTACTGTCCAAAGAAGACTTACACCAGGCAGCTGACGTGATCGAGAGTGAGGCGATACGCATGCATCGCTTGGTGCAAGATTTATTAACGCTGGAAAAAATGGATGCCGGAACAGTTCTTTTTGAGATGCAAACCTTTAATGCTAACAATTTACTGCCTGCTGCAGAGCGGAAGTTTGCTTCTCGAGCCGAGGATGCTGGAATAGATTTGCAAGTTACACATCCTGGCGAGGAAGCAGTGATCACCGGTGATTCGGATCGCTTGATGCAGGTTCTGGATAATTTGCTGGATAATGCCATCAAATTCACGCCGAGGGGCGGGAAGATCTCAATCTCCAGCCAAATTATCGGCAATGACGTGTTAATTCATGTCTCAGATACGGGTAAAGGAATCCCACCTTCAGAGCAGCAGCGCATCTTTGAGCGCTTTTATCAGGTTGATAAGGCTCGTTCTGGAGGTAAATTGCGGGGGTATGGACTGGGCCTGGCAATCAGTAAACAGATTGTCGAAACCCATGGCGGCTCACTCTCAATTATCAGTGCTGCTGGGGAAGGCAGTCATTTTGTGGTAAAACTACCTCTACAAACTGATCAGTTGGAAAATAAATGAACCCAAACGTGTCCATTATCGTCCCATGCTTCAATGAACGTACAACGATCCCTCTGCTGCTTGAGGCTCTATATAACCAGACCTATCCCCGCAGCGAAACGGAAGTTGTGATTTCAGATGGTGGATCCACAGATGGGACCCAAGCCGCCATCGTAGAATGGCATGCACAGCACACAGATTTGAATATCAAGGTGATTGAAAATCCCACCCAAACCATCCCCGCTGCCTTGAATGCTGCGATTAATGAATCCACCGGTGAGATTATTGTCCGGTTGGATGCCCATTCAGAACCCCGGCAGGATTATGTAGACCGATCCGTTAAAGCCCTGCTGGATGGACGAGGGCAGAATGTCGGTGGGGTTTGGGACATTCACCCAAGCAGCGATAACTGGATAGCCCAATCCATTGCTGCAGCCGCCAGTCACCCAATTGGAGTTGGTGATGCGCATTACCGTCACAGCGACAAACCTGCCGTCGTTGATACTGTTCCATTTGGTGCCTTCGAGCGAAAGCTGCTTGATAAAATTGGGATGTTTGATGAGACCTTGCTGACAAATGAGGATTATGAATTCAACACACGCATCCGTCAGGCCGGCGGTAAGATCTGGCTTGATCCAGATATTCGGTCGGTCTATTATGCTCGGGTCAATTTAAAAGCCCTGGTACGGCAGTATTGGCGTTATGGTTTTTGGAAGTGGCAGATGCTGCGCCGTTATCCCGACACCATACGATGGCGCCAGGCATTACCTCCGCTGTTTGTGACTGCGTTGATACTATTAATTCTACTGGCACCGTTTTTCATGTTAATGTTATGGGCACTGATTGCATTAATAAGCGTTTATTTCCTGGTCTTGCTGACGGCAGGATTGCAGACGGCAATTAAAAAGAAAGGGCTTTTCTTTATATTGGGTGTACCATTGGCAATTACTTGCATGCATTTTTCCTGGGGTACTGGTTTTCTTTGGGGTATGTTCCACCCTCAAAAATGAATTTAAGGTTAAAATGTAAGATATGGATTCAAAAACCCCGCAAAAAAGATTTCGCATAGGTTCTTCAGAAAGGGGACTGATCCTGCTGCTTGGAGACATCCTTATGGCAGGAGCAGCTTTATTCCTGGCTCTTTATTTCTGGGCTGCCGGGGATGCCTGGATGGAATTTTCACTAGAATTCATTGTTCAACGCCCACCGTTTTGGTTTTTCATGCTGCCCGTTATCTGGATGATCTTATTGGTAGAATTATATGATAATAGGCGAGCCAGCAAACCAAAGGAAACAATAAAAGGGATCGTTCTGGCTTTTGGGATTAATTTCCTGATCTATTTAGTGATCTATTTCACCTCAACACCTAAATCCCTACCTCGTAGAGGTGTGTTGGCCTTCATTGTCTTCGCAGCTGTGTTGACCCTTCTCTGGCGGTTGATCTATATCCGTTTGTTTACATCCTCCAATCTCTTACGGAGAGTTTTGATCGTTGGGGCAGGCAGGGCTGGGGAAACCATCGTGAAGGTGATCTCTGAACAGAAGCCATCGACCTTTAATGTGATTGGTCTTATCGATGATGATCCAGAGAAATTAGGGAAACAAGTAGGCGGATTCGAAGTATTGGGCGATAGTTATTCCCTGATTAAAAATATTCAGGAAAATCAAATATCAGATCTGATCCTGGCCATCAGTGGAGAAATGAAGGGCTACATGTATAGGGCAATACTATCTGCCCAGGAGATGGGTGTTACCTTAACGCCTATGCCAAAAGTCTACGAAGAGCTCCTTGGAAGAGTCCCCATTTTCTTATTGGAAACCGAATGGATTGTGCGCTCGTTTGTAGAAAAAACGGATACCGGCACACTTTATGAACTGGCCAGGAGATTGCTTGATATCATTGGTGGCCTGGTTGGTTTTTTCCTGATGATGTTATGCTTCCCTCTCATCAGCCTGGCAATCATACTTGAGTCTGGGTTTCCTATCTTTTTCACCCAGGAACGCCTTGGTCGGGGGGGACAGCCCCACAAGATATTTAAATTCCGCACAATGGAACGAGATGCGGAAAAAGATGGGGTCGTCAGGATGGCAGAGGAAAATGATGAGCGAGTCACAAAAGTCGGTTGGCTTCTGCGAAAAACCCATCTCGACGAATTTCCCCAATTCATAAATGTCCTGCGCGGTGAAATGAGTCTGGTTGGACCGCGTGCTGAACGCCCAGCGCTGGTGGAATATTTCCAAAGAGAAATTCCTTTCTACAGGGCGCGGCTGCTGGTAAAGCCGGGGGTTTCTGGGTGGGCACAGATCAATTACGGTTACGCAGGAACGGTAAAAGAAACCGCCGTAAAATTAGAATTTGATCTCTATTATATTGAACATCGAAACATCATTATGGATATTTCAATCATCTTAAGGACCATTGGAACAGTGCTTGGTTTCAAGGGTCAATAATTCCCCAAGGTAATTTATCAATGAAGATTTTTGGCACACGTATTAGAAATCGCTACCTTTTATTTGGGGACATTTTTCTAAGTCTGGCCTCAGTTTTGGGAAGCTATATCATTCGGCTGGAACTGATCAATATGTTTCCCACATATGTTCAGTCTTTGCTTTGGATGCTGGGGATTGCCGTGGTCATCAGACCGCTTGTGTACTATTTCTTTGGTATCTATCTTCGCCTGTGGCGATATGCGAGCATTCGAGAGTTATTACTGATCATATCTGCAGTAACAACAGCCTCGGTCATCATCTCAGGGATCATGCTTGGGCTATTCCTATCAGATGTTTTCCCAGGTTTTCCCAGATCCGTATTGATCATTGATTGGTTGTTATCAATTATGTTCGCAGGGGGGTTTCGTTTTATTTTCCGTCTGATGGCAGAAAACCCCTCCTTAGCTGCTAAGGGCAACCTCATCCATTCGCAACGCAACAAACTTGTGTTGGTAATTGGTGCAGGTGATGCTGGGGCTATGGTTGTACGAGAATTACAGAAAAACCCGCAGCTAAGCATGAAGCCTATTGGATTTCTTGATGATGATCCTGCTAAAAAGGACAGCAAGATCCATGGCGTGCCCGTATTGGCGTCGTTGGATCAGATAGGCCGTATCCTGGATTTACAAAATGTGGATGAAGTGATCATCGCCATTCCCAGTGCTGCTGGTAAAATTGTGCGCAAGGTGACAGAGGTTTGTCAACGGAAAGGGGTGGCTTTCCGTACGATGCCTGGTTTATATGAGCTTTTGGGTGGAGATGTGAGCGTCCGTCGATTGCGAGAGGTGGATATTTTTGATCTTCTCCGACGAGAACCTGTGCGTATGGACACAGAAGCATTGGGTGAATCACTCGAGAATCGAGTTGTGATGGTAACCGGAGCAGGTGGATCGATCGGCAGTGAGCTTTGCCGGCAGATTGCTCGTCTGAGTCCAACTAAACTGCTCATGCTGGGACACGGCGAAAACAGTATATTCAGTGCATTATTATCGCTCAGGGAAAGATTTCCAGCGCTGGAGATTGTTCCTTTGATTGCCGACGTCCGTGATATGCCTCGCTTGTCTGTGATTTTTGACCGTTGGGCGCCTGAAGTGATCTTCCACACTGCTGCGCATAAGCACGTCCCCTTGATGGAAAGCAACGTAGAAGAAGCGGTTACCAACAATATTCTTGGGACGCAAAACATTGTCAAGACCGCATTAGCAAATGATGTTGCGAGGCTTGTGATGATTTCAACTGACAAAGCGATCCGTCCTGTCAGTGTAATGGGCGCAACGAAACGCATTGCAGAAATGCTGGTGCTGGATGCAGCACGACGATTTGATTGTGCCTTCACAGTTGTCAGGTTTGGGAATGTTCTCGGCAGCCGCGGCAGTGTAGTCCCCCGCTTTAAACGGCAGATCGCTGCTGGCGGCCCGGTGACCGTGACGCATCCTGAGATGAAACGGTTTTTTATGACCATTCCAGAAGCGGTACACCTGGTTTTACAAGCCTCAACTATGAGTAAGGGCGGGGAGAATTACATTCTGGATATGGGAGAGCCGGTTAAGATCCTGGACCTTGCAGAGGACTTGATCCGTCTTTCAGGGCTGGAACCGGGTAAGGATATCGAGATTGTCTTTTCTGGTATACGACCTGGAGAAAAACTCAGCGAGGACCTCTGGGACAAGGGCTTTGCTTATTCTCCTACCTCCCATCCGGATATTCACCAGGTGGACAGTGAGGAGATTATCTCTTCAGAAGACTTGGACGTGATTGTAAATGATCTGATCCGTTTGGCTCGTGAAGGCAACAGCGAAAAGATTTTATCGTTGCTCAGTGACACGATCCCCGGTGCGTCAATACACACCCATGAGACTGATCTGGATAGGATAGATTAAGAGCCCAGTTGTATGGTAGGGGAATGAGAACCAGTGATATTGCCTGCGGTTTGGCGATGTCTTGTCAACTAAGGAATATATGGAACTTCTGACTGTAGGTGAATGGGAAAAATTCACCAAAACTGATCCAACAACACACATCTTACAAACTTCTGCCTGGGGCAAGCTGAAAGAAAATTTTGGCTGGTCACCCAGGTTTATCCGCCAGGATCAGGTCGGGTCAATGGTTTTGTTCCGCCGACTGCCCTTAGGATTGAGCCTGGCATATATCCCGCGCGGACCAATTGGCAAAGGAAGCTGGGGGGACCTATGGCCAGCCATTGATAACCTATGCCAACAAGAACGGGCTGTCTTTTTACGTGCAGAACCTGATCTATGGCAGCCAATATCTAATGCGATTATTGAAGAACAACTACCGGGGTTTGTACCTACGGAAAATACGATACAGCCACCACGCACAATCTTAATCGACCTGAGGATCTCTGAGGAAGAAATCCTCATGGGTATGAAACCCAAAACTCGCTATAACATTCGACTCGCGAAACGAAAAAATGTGGTTGTCCACCAGTCTGCTGATGTTGAAACCTTCCATCAAATGAGTCTGACCACGGGGAAACGGGGCGAATTCGGGATTCACAACCTGGCTTATTACCAACGTGCATATGATTTTTTCTACCCAGAGGGCACCTGTGTTTTATTGTTGGCTGAATTCGAAGGTCAACCTCTGGCAGGATTGATGGCTTTTGTTCATGGGGACACCGCCTGGTATTTTTATGGCGCATCCACCAACCAGGAGCGTAACCGCATGCCGACATATCTCTTGCAATGGGAAGCGATCCGCTGGGCAAAACAAAAAGGCTGTACATCTTATGATATGTGGGGTGTGCCGGATTACCCTGAAACTTTATTGGAGGAAAAATTTCTAAACC
>JAYELT010000146.1:0-4242 GCA_034717715.1 Chloroflexota bacterium
GGCAGCAGTTCTGAGACTTCAGGCCCAACCATCTGCGCGCCGAGGATTTCGCCGTATTTCTTGTCGCTGACGATCTTAACGAAGCCCTGATAGTCACCCAAGCCCAAAGCCTTACCATTGGCTTGGAAGGGGAACTTACCAATGACCACATCATAACCTTTTTCTCTGGCTTGTGCTTCTGTGTAACCAAAGGAGGCCGTTTGCGGGAAGCTGTAGGTGGCGCGGGGCATCATGTCGTAATCCAGAGTGACAGTTTCAACACCAGCGATGTTTTCTGCGGCAACGATACCCATGGCGGAAGCGACATGCGCTAAGAGCAGCTTGCCTGTCACATCACCGATGGCATAAATGCCGTCAACATTAGTAACCATGCAATCATCGATCTCAATGTAGCCACGTTTACTTACAGCAACCCCGATATCTTCCAATCCCAGGCCTGCGCTGTTGGGTCGGAAGCCAATGGCGACCAAAGTCAGGTCAGCCTCGATGGTTTCTTCGCCATCTTCGGTTTCGACGGTCACTTTGGTACCATTGTCGGTGGTTTCCACGCCCTTAACCTTGGACTTTGTCATAATCTTGATGCCGCGTTTCTTGTAAGCTTTTTGAATTTCCGCTCCTACCTCCGGATCTTCCAGTGGCAGCAGGCTGTCTAGCATCTCAACAATTGTGATCTTCACGCCGTAAGCGCTCCATATAGTGGCGAATTCCACACCGATTGCACCCCCGCCGATGATGACAGCGGATTCAGGCAGTTTGTCGCGCAGGATGGCGGTTTCGAATTCGATAATTTTTTCTCCATCCAGTTCAACGCCTGGGATGGTGAAGGGATGAGAACCAGAGGCGATGATAATATCCTTGGCTTTTAGTGTTTCTTTTTCACCCTTTTCCAGGGTCACATCGAGGGTGTCTTTGGCAGTGAGCTTGGCTGCCCCCATATGCACATCGATGTTGTGTTTTTTCATCAGGAACCCAACACCCCGCACCAGCCGGCCTGAGACCTTACGGCTGCGTTTATATGCCACGCTGTAATCCAGTTGAAGGTTTTCAAGGCTGAAGCCAAATTCTTTTCCCCGCTCTCGCAGCGTGTGGGCGACATCTGCATTCTTGATCAAGGCTTTGGACGGGATACAGCCTATGTTCAAGCATACACCACCCAGGAAACGTTTTTCCACGATTGCGGTTTTTAAACCAAGTTGTGCGCTGCGGATTGCGGCGACATAGCCGCCTGGGCCAGCCCCGATGACAACAACATCATATTCATTCATTAGGAAAGTCTCTCTTTCAATTAAATAATTGATTTAAGATGTAAGTAAAATAATTCGATTTGATTCAGTCTTGTATTATACCGGAATCAGTTTATTGTGAATGAAGAAATTACGACTATTCGTGTTATCAAATTGGACTTGAAGTACATTAAAGGCTAACTTGATACCGTTATCCTGTATAATTAGAACAGAAAATCCTGATATGAGATGTATTGAAAGCGTGTATTCCCCCTTTCTTAGTTTCAACTTGTTTTAATCAGGAACCATCACCCTCTTAAAACAATGGTATATACTGGATTTTCTCAGCAGGTTATAGAAGAAATTAGACTGACTGTGACCGCAACAGCTGTTATTGTAATGCGGATAAATGACCCTGAAATTAAGTTTACGGCAGGCGCACTGAGCCAAACTGGTTTTTAGATTTAGGGGAAGCCCTGGTGCGTTATTGTTCCGCATCCCTGGGTCGGAATGTGAACCGATATACAGGACTCTCCTTCGATGTTTATTTTCAAAAGTTGTTTGTCTAGCGTCTTTCTGATGTCCAGTATTGGCTGGGTTTGGTGTTTCCCCTCAGAAGAACTTTCCAACGTATTCGTCAGGATATGACGGCTTTCAGTGAAAGTCTACTGGGAAAAACTCGCTTGGATCAGGTTTCGATCAGCGCTTGGAATATTTCTTGCAACATAAAGCTCATTCCATTCCAGAATCTCACCAGGAAAGCCCATCTGGTAAAGGTCAAGCAGGCTGGATCAGGATTAATAAAATGGTTGAAGAATCTGAGGACACGCAAGTGCCAGAGAAAATAATACATACACAGGAAAATATTGCTAATGCACACTCACTTGATGATGACTGGATGGATGTTGATGTTATAAGGGATGAGGTCTCCTGGAAGATGAATGATGATTGGTGGTCGTGTGCTGTTGAAAGCGCTCAAGAGGAGAAAACTAGATCCAAAAGCTATGAGACTTTACCCGATGAGGATAACCCGTTGCAGGAAGGGAAAATCGATGATGGCTCAACTGATGGCACATTGGAAGTCCTCAAGCAACTTGCCCCTTTAACAATTAACCGGTTACGACGAAATTTTGGGCAAAATGCCGCAATCCATTGCGGCATTAAACTTGCTAAGGGTGAACTGATTGTTACTATAGATGGTGATGGACAGAATGACCCAACAGATATTCCAAGATTAATTCAACATCTATATGAAAACAATATAGATGTTGTTTCGGGCTGTACGTTGAAAGTTTATAAGGCAGAGTGTTTCAAAGGTGTCAGTTTTTATGGTGAAACACATCGCTTTATCCCTGCATTACTTGAAATTAAAGGGTTTCATGTAGGAGAGATTGAAGTGAAGCATAGATCTCGTACTGGTGGAAAAAGTAAGTATAATTGGACAAAGGCCATTAAAGGTCTTATTGATAAGATCAATGTTTGGTTTTGGCATAAGTATGCTGTTCGTCCCCTGCATCTCTTAGGTGGTGTGGGAGGTTTGAGCATTCCGGTTGGCCTGGTTGTCGCTGTCGTTGGTATTGTGTTTTATATCGCCGGGATTCGTCTTTTTCGTTATTTTCTTCCTACATTGAGTTCACTTCTCTTGATCTCTGGCATTCAAGTTTTTCTTTTTGGCTTGATAGTGGATATCCTATCAAGAAGTTACTTTACGACATCACCAGATACACCTATAGTGTGGAAGAAATTGTGGAGAAATAGTCATGAAAAAAATTAGTTCTTCTGTGTTTAATATTATTGCGATCTGTACCATAATTCTTGGTGTGACTTTGGCTTTGATTTCAGGAGCCCAAAATTTCTTCTTGCTATTCTTAGGTTTGGGACTGATTGTCTTTGCGATCGTAGCATTAGTCATCAATGAGCAAGCGCGTTATTTATTCTTTCCCTTTATCATCCTGCTGGTAATAGGTCTTTCGATTTTTAATTCGATTGATTTTCAAGCCAACTCATTTACTGTTGACTTCATAAATGATGAGGGTTACACAGCCTATCTTTATTATGATAGTTCTTCCGATTTACTCTTAGAGCAATCAATTACAGAGATTGAGGTTGCATCTAACCTTGATTTAAACGAGGCTGATTGGCTTATGTTTGGTTTTGAGCCTACGCCCATATTGAAGGCTTCTGATTTCATTCTCATTGACTATATTAGTGATCAAGACTCAATTCAGGCAACCTGGCTATGGTCTGATGCGACAACCAACATAGAGATGGAAGCTTCAGACACTCCTGAGGAAAATGTTACTGTTCAGGGTGATGCAACTGAAAGCGAAACAGCTCCCAGCGATCAAGATGTTAACTTGATGACCATCATTTTGGAAACCGAATCAGACTTAAATGTTTTAGCCTATGGTGTTTCTGTCAATGGGGAAGAATTTGTTCCAGACCGTACTCAAGACAATTTGTATTATTTCACATCCAACGAACCACTTGAGCAGATTAACCAGATGCAAATTGTTGAGACACAACTTTCCTCGACGAAGAATATTAGCTCACTGCGGCCAAAAATAAAGGCCATCTATTTGGTCGAGTCAAAGCCGAAGCCAATCATCATCGAGCGCATTAATCTATATAAGTATCTGGGTAGTGTCAAGCTTTATGTGCCATTCTACGCATTGAAAGCTGATGAAATTCAAGAAAAATTTAATATTATAAATGGTGAAATTATTATACAAGATGAAGGGCTTTATATTGTTCCTACAGGTATAAGGCCAATCTTGCAGCTTAAGCAATCCCCTGCTTTAAGTTCATTAGCCGGACTTGGGAATATTGTCCCTTATGTCTTGGTTGGAAATATTAGTCTAATAATTTTATTCTTAGGTGCATTTATTGGTGTTAGCCTAAGTTTAGATAAGTTTCCAGGCTTCCAGTCGGATTGGATCCAAAATGTTAAAAATATATTCCTTCGAGTATTTGATGTCCATTTCTTGAATCAAGATTTGAAAGGGATTACACCTCTTAA
>JAYELT010000146.1:4342-8748 GCA_034717715.1 Chloroflexota bacterium
TTAGCCTAAGTTTAGATAAGTTTCCAGGCTTCCAGTCGGATTGGATCCAAAATGTTAAAAATATATTCCTTCGAGTATTTGATGTCCATTTCTTGAATCAAGATTTGAAAGGGATTACACCTCTTAAGTTGATATTAATGGTATTTCTCTTCCTTACCTGGATATTAATTTTCCTACCTATCGAACCTTGGGGTGGGACGTTATTGAAGATAATAATTTTATTTATAAATGTCGTCTTATTTGTGTACATTTTCAGGGGAGTTGGCTTTACGAATAAATGACCCCTTATGAAAGAAAAGACTTCCTACGCTTTCGTATCATTACTTCTGTATTATCATTTTTTTTCTGTGACTCTACTAAAAAAACCCAATTTCTGGGAAATAGCTAATCTGATGCCCCACAAATATATCGAATTTTACGCGTTTTATGGGATTGAACCATCAAAAAAGCATAAAAATGACACAAGACGTCCCACTTTCAAACAGACCACACCCTTTTTACAGCAGACTCAATCTTGTATTAAAATAATTGCGCATTGAATTTTTATAATACGAAATTGCATCCTGGTATGTTAAGAAAGGCTGTGAAGTAGATGTCATTACAATGGGTTTTCTTGGTCTGCCCGAGAAAGAACATAAAAACGGGATAAATATTTATCGAGTAAAAAGCTTAAGAAAGAGGGTGGAAACATGTGACACATTTGAGATGCTATCATACGTGATTAGTGCCCTCTTGTTTATTCGAAAACATAAGGATGCTAAAAATTATGATATCGTCCATTGCCTTTTCTTAATTCCAAGATCCCTTGCCAGGTTTATTAAAATTGTGATATAGTTATTTATGTCAAACGTCTGGGTGTCCCCCTCACCCAGGCGTTTGGCACTTAAATAGGTCGTGTTTTGTGTTTAGGAGTGAAAACAATCCATTTTCCAATTATTAATCAATGAAGTTAGAATATACAAGTTCGACACACGTTTGTGTCACATAATGGAGTTGCGAGATGGCTGTCTTTGAGGTGCGTCAATGCACCAATCCGGCTTGCGGGTTGCGATTACCAGTTGACCTGATGACCCACTGCGGTGCGTTCTGTCCCCGGTGCGGGAATCCAATGGATTGTGTTGAGACCTTCCAAGAGCATATGATATCCGAATTTGAAATGGACTTAAGCAACCGTGAGATGGTAGTTATTCTTGATAACATTCGCAGTTCACATAATGTGGGCTCGATTTTCAGAACTGCAGATGGTGCGGGGATCAAGCACCTTTACCTGTGTGGGATCACGCCAACACCTGCAGAAAATCCCGCTGTAGGGAAAACAGCATTGGGTTCAGAACGGGTCGTCCCCTGGTCTTACAACCCGAATGCACTCACTTTATCAGAGCAACTTTTTGAAGGCGGGTATTATATATTAGCCCTGGAGCGTACTCATGAGGCAGTTCCTGTTTTCCAATTTATGGTTGATGAGGAAACCGGCAATAAACCATTAGCATTAATTCTGGGCAATGAGCGTGCCGGAGTTGACCCCGGCTTAATCGATGTGTGCGAAGCAATCCTTGCGCTTCCAATGGCGGGGAAAAAGGCTTCACTCAATGTGGCGGTTGCATTTGGTGTGGCGGTTGCATTTGGTGTGGCGGTTTATTGGCTGGCGTTTGCATGACGCATCAGGCCTTAGCATGGCAGGAGAACCAGTATATTATAAGGAAGTAACAATGATCGAAACCGAGAACCTTACGAAAGTATTCAAAATTAAGAAAGGTGAGGATATCCCAGCGGTTGTGGGACTCACACTGTCTGTTACTGAAGGGGAGGTGTTTGGCTTCTTAGGTCCGAACGGTGCCGGGAAGACGACCACCGTGCGTATGTTGACCAGCCTGATCGGTGCGACCTCAGGGTCGGCACGGGTTAATGGCTTTGTGGTCGGTGAGGAGGATCAAGAGATTCGCCGTTCAGTAGGCATCCTGACAGAAAGCCCGGGATTGTATGAACGACTCAGCGCAAGCAAGAATCTCGAGATTTACGCTAATCTTTACGACGTTGATGATGTGGATAAACAGGTTGGGAAATATTTACAGATGCTCGGTCTATGGTCGCGGAGAGATGACCTGGTGGGGAGTTTTTCAAAAGGTATGCGCCAGAAATTATCCATTGCACGATCTCTGCTGCATGAACCTCGATTGCTTTTCTTGGATGAGCCAACAAGTAATTTGGACCCCGAATCTGCTCGACTGGTGCGGTTGTTCATTGAGGACTTACGCAGTCAAGGCCGTACAATTTTCATGTGTACGCACAACCTGAATGAGGCTGACCAACTCTGTGACCGGATTGGAATCATTAGAACCCAACTGATCACAGTAGACACACCAACGAACTTGCGCCGAAAAATTTTTGGCAGGAAGGTCGTTTTTCATTTGCGAGAGATCAATCCAGGCTGGTCATCACTCATTTCTTCGCTGGCAGGTGTTCAGGAAGTTGAATGTGTTGATCAAAAACTCGTCGTTGCATTAGAGGACCCCGAAATGACAAACCCGCAAATTATCCGTATCCTGGTTGAGGGGGGTGCAGACGTGCAATTTGTCGGAGAGCTGCGCCATCCGCTGGAGGATATTTATCTGCAGACAATGCGAGAGCCTGAAAGAAAGGCAGAGAATTTATGAACCATATTTTAACGATCATTGATAAAGAGTGGGCAGAGGTTTTTAAGAATAAGATGGTATTGTTTACGATGATCTTCCTTCCACTGACATTCACTGCCTTGCCCCTGGTGATGTTGTTTATTACTAATCAGGCGATGGGCGATATCACGTCAACAAGTATGGCTGATGTGCCAGTTGAATTTCTTGCAGTTTGTGGTTCAAATATGACTGGCGGGGAATGTATGCAGATATATATTATCAACCAATTCTTGTTATTGTTTATGATGGTACCGGTGATTATCCCGGTTACAATCGCAGCATACAGCATTGTGGGTGAAAAAACCACACACAGTCTGGAACCCTTGCTGGCAACTCCCTTGACGACAACGGAACTTTTGGCAGGGAAATGCCTTGCAGCTGGACTCCCCGCGATCATAGTGGGATGGATTTCATTTGGATTATTTCTCCTGGGATTACCGATACTTGGTGTCAGTCGTGCTGTGATAAGCTATATTATCAGTCCGACATGGCTGCTGGCCATTCTGATTGGAGGGCCATTGATGGCAGTTGCATCGGTTAATTTCGCGATATATATTTCATCACGTGTAAGTGATCCACGCGTGGCTGAGCAAATCTCTGCATTGCTGATTGTCCCCATCCTGGGGCTGATGTTCGCCCAGATTGCAGGTGTGATTGTTGTCAACGTTATTGTCATGTTGAGTTTTATAGGCGGGATGATATTATTCGATATCGGTATGATCTATTTAGGTGCCACGATCTTTCAGCGTGAGACCATTCTTACCCGATGGAAGTGATTGTGAAGAAATCAATAAAAAACAAGTTCCTCTATTCCTGGATGATCCTGGCGGTCTTATTCTTTTCCATAACCTTTTCAGTTTACGGTCAGGGAAATGAGTATACTGTGCACTTACGACGAGATTTTGGCTATGGCGGCGGCAGCAATATTCGTGGAACCTTCACCATCATCCTGGTCGGGCAAGATGACCAGGTTGAATCAGCCACTTTCTTGATGGATGGTAATCCCATGATTGTCGTTCAGGAAGTCCCTTTTAAGTATCAATTTCACACAGATGCTTATGGTTTTGGTGATCACTTCCTGTCTGCGCAGGTTACACTCGAGGATGGAAGTGTCGAGGTAACACCAGCGCTCCAATATAACTTTGTCAGTCCAGAAGCAGAACGAGAACAGGTTGTTACCATCCTGGTTGCAATTGGGAGTGTTATCTTAATTACCCTTGTGATCTTCGGGGTTGTCCAGGCAATATTCTTGAAAGATAGGACCCGGCACGGCAAACGACCTGTTGAAGGACAACATTATGGGTTGTTGGGTGGAACGATTTGCCCAAAGTGCGGCTGTCCATTTTCCCGCCATATTTGGGCTCTTAATTTAGTGGTCGGCAGGCTGGACCGTTGTGAGTATTGTGGTAAGTGGGTTATGACCACACGCGCCACCCCAGAAGCTCTTAGGGAAGCAGAATCTATGCAGATAGCCAACCTGGCAGAGGTAGATAATGAAATTCCCATCCCAGAATCAAAAGAGGATTTAGACCAAACCCGATATATTGACCATATCTAAATTCTGTATTCATTCAAATGAATTTGTAGCTCCTTGAAATGCTCCTGCGGGGATACTGTATCATAATGGCATATTTTAGTAGACAAAAAAGGAGAACTCCCTCAAAATAGATTTGAACATCAGATCTGAAAGGAGCTCTCACATGTCAGTAGAAACTGACAAAGTAATTGTCGCCA
>JAYELT010000147.1:0-8645 GCA_034717715.1 Chloroflexota bacterium
GGATTAAGCCAGTACGAGTTTCCGTTTTAGGCAGATGTTGGGTATCTGGTAGCAGGTACTAGGTTTTTGATTTCACGTCGCTTTGTGTGTGGTCGAAAAAGTTAACAGATGGGAAAGGGTTCAATTGGTTCGTGAAAGGGTTCTTACCATTTACAATTCACGATTCACTATTTTCTAAACCTGAATCCTAATACCTCATTGCCTAATCTTTTAATCACCTGCTTGCACTACCAACCCCTTTAAATAACTTCCTTCTGGAAACGCCAGGTTTATGGGGTGGTCGGATGCCTGTCCAAGGCGATACAGGATCTGTGCGTCCACGCCCGCATCAAGGGCGGCATCAGCGACGATTTTCTGGAAGAATGCAGGATCAATCCCACCAGAACAGGAAAAGGTCATCAGCATACCCCCGGGTTCGAGCAGCTTAAACCCGTACAGGTTTATGTCCTTATATCCCCGGGCAGCCTTTTTTGCTTGAGCAGCCGTGGGTGCAAACTTGGGTGGGTCGAGGATGATCAGGTCAAATTGACGTCCCTGATCTCGAAGGGTGCGCAGTTCTTTAAACACATTCCCCACTATCCACTCGCATTTTTCAGATGGTAAGCCGTTCAGGGCGATATTCTCCTGACCGAGTTGAAGCGCTTCTTTTGATGAATCAATAGAAAGAACAGAGCTTGCACCGCCTGCCAGGGCATAGGCGGTGAAACCACCGGTGAAGGCAAAGCAGTTCAGGACGGTTTTACCCTGAGCAATATCCCGGCAGAACAGCCGGTTATCACGCTGATCAAGGTAAAAACCCGTTTTTTGCCCGGAGACTAAATTCACTTTGAAATGTAAATCATTTTCGATGATCTGCATGGGTTGGTCAGGTAGATGCCCAAACAGAGTGCCAGTTCGGAGAGGTAACCCCTCCAGTTCCCGCACAGCCACATCTGAGCGTTCGTGGATGGCATCGGGGTACAGGAGATCAGCGAGGATTCCTACAATTTCATCACGCCAGCGTTCCATTCCAGCGGATAGAATTTGCATGACGAGTGTTTTATCATAGCAATCGATCACCAAACCGGGTAAGCGATCTGATTCAGCGTGAACCAGGCGGTAGGCATTGGTGGTTTGTTTGTTTATCCATTTCTCCCTGAGCTGTAAAGCACCCTGGAGTCTTTCTCTTAAGAATTGGCCGTCAATCGTAATGTGTTCATCCCAACTCCATATACGAGCACGAATCTGTGAGTGGGGGCTGTATGCCCCCCAGGCCAGGAATTGACCCTTGGCGTCGAGAACCGCAACAGTTTCACCTGGTTGAGGATTTCCTTCAACGGATGCGATGGCACCGGAGAAGATCCAGGGATGATGGCGAAGGAGGGGTTTCTCGCGCCCTTGTTTAAGCATCAATCGGTTCATGAAGTGCCTTCCTGGATCAAGTGCTGCAGGTCATCCTCCGAAAGGATGGGTATGTTGTGTTTTTGAGCCTGGGCATACTTGGAGCCTGGGTTTTCTCCCAATACGAGGTAACTGGTTCGACTGCTAACGCTGCCTGTTACTTTGCCGCCATGGGATTCAATTAGGGTTTTTACTTCACTTCGGCTCAAGTTTGGAAGGCTGCCTGTCACCACGAAGGTTAGGCCTTTTAGTGGTCGGGGTCTTTCTTCTTCCTGTTCTGCAACCGGCCAGACACCGTTGTCCCTCAATTTCTGAAGCACCACCTGGTTTTCTTCGTTTTGAAACCAATTCACAATGGATTCGGCGATATTGGGGCCGAAGCCTGGGATCGATTCGATTTCTGATCGTGTTGCGCGTCTCAGTTCACCCAGGCTGTGATAGCGTCTTGCCAGGTCCTGGGCTGCCACCTCACCGACGCCGCGAATCCCTAATCCGGTGATCAATCGGAATAGAGGCTGCACTTTTGAAGCTTGAATGGCATTGACCAGGTTGTCAGCCTTCTTGTCTGCAAATCCTTCTTGGGTCAAGAGATCTGCTTTTTCAAGCTTGTAGAGGTCGGCGAAGTCTTTCAACAATCCAGCTTCTACTAACTGAACCACGATATTGATCCCCAACCCGACAATGTCCATCGCACTTCTTGAGACAAAGTGTTCCAGGTTGCGCATCAACTGCGCTGGGCAAGCGCTGTTTGTACAGTAATAAGCCACTTCACCCTCCGGGTTGACCAGGGGATCCCCACAGGATGGGCAGGTTCTTGGAGGGCGGTACTTTACTTCCTCTCCAATGCGCATATCTTCGATTGGCCCAATGATATAAGGGATCACTTCTCCAGCTCGTTTGACCAGCACGCGGTCACCGATACGGATATCCTTTTCTGCAATGAAATCAAAATTATGCAATGTCGCCTGCCTGACGACAACGCCACCGATCTCAACAGGTTCCAGGATGGCATAAGGTGTAAT
This sequence comes from Chloroflexota bacterium, assembly GCA_034717715.1. Taxonomy (GTDB): domain Bacteria; phylum Chloroflexota; class Anaerolineae; order Anaerolineales; family Anaerolineaceae; genus Brevifilum. The sequence goes on from JAYELT010000147.1 coordinate 2,403, forward strand.
AACACCTGTGCGGCCAACATTGACACCAATATCCAATAATTTTGTGGTAATTTCCTCAGCCGGAAATTTATAGGCAATGGCACCACGTGGGTCTTTGCCTGCAGTACCCAGGCTTTCTGCCAATGCCAGGTCATTGATCTTGATTACCATGCCGTCCACCTCAAAGGGGAAAGCATCTGGATTTGTATTCATACACAGCTGGATGGCATCCTCCAAAGATTGACAGTATTGGGATGCCTCTGCGACGGGAAAGCCTATTTTTCTCAGAAAATTCAGACTTTGCCATTGTGTGTCAGGAATGTCATCATTTTCATGATGGACAATTGCATAGATCAGCAGGGTCAGGGGGCGCTGGGCTGTGTTTTTCGAATCTAATTGGCGCAGGGAGCCGGCGGCGGTATTACGGGGATTTAGATAGGTTTTCTGACCACTTTCTTCAAGCCTTTTGTTCAGCGATTTGAAATCATCCTTGGTGATCAGTGCCTCACCACGCACGATCAGTACTTCAGGGACTTCGGGGGCATCTTGTGTGACGGGAATGTGCAGGGGTAGGGCCTTGATTGTGCGCAGGTTCTCGGTAATGTCTTCGCCTATATTGCCATTTCCCCGGGTAGCACCCTGGACGAAAATCCCATTTTCATAGCGGAGCACGACGGTCAATCCGTCCAATTTTGGTTCCACCGTGAAATCGGATTGATTTACCCTGTTATCCAGTTTAGCGACGCGAGCAAGCCAGTCACGGATACCTTTTTCATTAAAGGCGTTGGCCAGGCTGAGGATCGGCGCAGGATGGGCTACTTTTTCGAATTTCTCCAATGGTTGTGCGCCGGCGCGTTGGGTTGGGGAATCAGGGGTGATCCAATCCGGGTGTTCTGCTTCAATGGCTTTTAGCCGATTGAGTTTTCGATCAAACTCGTAATCACTGATGACCGGGTCATCCAAAACATGATAACGATAGTTATGATAGTTGATGTTGTCCTTGAGTTCCTTGTATTCGTTTCTAAGTTCATCAACAGACATGGGCTTCCTTCTTCTTGGGTGGTTTATTCAATTTTACACGATGCCCTTCTTAAATGGAAATATTCCCGGTGAGATTCGAACTCACATGTACGGCTCCGGAGGCCGTCGCCTTATCCATTAGGCCACGGGAACAAATTGGATGTCATCAGGACATTACCCACATAGATTATACCTAAAATAAATTTTGCTGACCAAATTATCCATTGCCTGTTGAGAGGATCAATTGTGTCCGTTTCACCACATATTCCGTGTTCGCATAGCCTATTTCATCCAGGATTTCATCTGGTCGGCCTGTAGCCCCAGGTTCCGCTTTCAAGTGTGCCTTCAGCCCGATCTCTCCCGAATCATGTGTGAAGATGTCCAGATTCAGGATCAGTGGAAGAAGATCGTAGGTCTTCTTTCGGCGGATTCGGATGATAGCATCCTGATTCAACAAGCTGTTAATTTTCTCCTGCAGGGTTTTTGGATCTTGGGGTTCAAAGAATTGAATCTCGAATTCGCTGGCGGACATTTGCGATTGAAGGGACTTCTCATGAAGATCCGCAAAGTCAACTTTTTTGATTTCAAGATCAGGGGGTGCTGCAGAGACAAGCTTGGCTTGGATTTCTTTGAGGGAGAGCGGTTCGTTCATCCAGAAATCCAGCAGTTCCGCTTCGCTAATAAATCCTAAGGGTAGGGCGGAGGCCAGGTTAAGGCGAGCACGGGGATGAAATCCCTGGGAATAGCGCACAGGCAGTCCACTGCGCCGGAGTAAGCGTTCCCAAATACGCTGCATATCCAGGTGACCTGTGAAACGGAGGTTGTGTCCCTTGGTATACTGTACCCGGATGCGTGAAATCAGGTCTTCTGTGTTCATTTCAGGGACACTTCCATCCACCGTTGGGCGCGGATAACCGCAGATTTTTATAGGTCGAAAGGATTCCGCAGGCGTAACAATGCTGTCGACAGTCCGGGCGGACCTTGCCTTGCAGGCTCCAATGGAAATCCTGTTTCAGAAAATCCTTTCTGATGCCTGCATTGATGTGATCCCACGGGAAGGTTTCATCCGGGCTGCGGGTTCGTTTGCTGTAGAAATCCGGGTCAAGACCACTCTGTGTGAAAGCCAGGCGCCAATGGTCCACATTGAAGTGTTCTGACCATGCATCAAACCGGGCACCATTTTGCCAGGCATGGTAGATCACTTCTGATATCCGTCGATCCCCACGTGAAAGCCAGGCTTCCAGGAGGGAAGCTTCAGGGTTGTTCCAGGTCATCTTGATCTTTGCGCCTCGCAATCCATCATGCAGCAGGGACAGTTTTTCTTTAATACCTTCCGGATCATCAAATGCAACCCATTGGAAGGGAGTGTGGGGCTTGGGGATGAAAGTGCTCACCCCAACATGAAGACGAGCGCGACCACCAACAGCACGGCGGCCTTCGTGAAGTATGGCTCTTGAGAGATCAACGACAGCTTGAACATCTTCAAGTGTCTCCTGTGGATGACCGATCATAAAGTACACCTTGATAGACTTCCAACCATGACGGAAAATTGAACGAACGGTTTCCATCAACACTTCATCACTTATAGGTTTGTTGATAATGCTGCGCAATCGTTCCGTCCCGGCTTCGGGGGCTAAGGTGAATCCGCCCCCAGGAGAAATCGTTTTTAGTTCATCCATCAAGGCATCCGAAAAGGATTCGATCCGCAGGGAGGGTAAGCTGATATTCACCTGGCGGTCAACCAAAAGGGCCTGTAAACCTTCTATCAATGGGATGATGTGTGAGTAATCGGAGGATGATAGGGAGAGAAGGCTTACTTCGTCATAACCCGTTTGGTCCAATCCCTGGCGAAGAGTGCTGAGAATCTCTTCGATCGGTCGCTCCCTGATAGGGCGGTTGACCATGCCGGCATGGCAAAAGCGGCAGCCACGTGTGCAGCCCCGCATGATTTCGACATTAACACGCTCCTGTACCGTTTCCACATTGGGCACCAGAAAGTGCGTCATTTGGGGAGGAAGCTCTGCCATGATGCGCTTGTTCACCGGGAAGCTGGCAGATGGGTGTGTGGGGGTGATGGAATTAACTGTGCCATCTTCCTGATAAGTAACATCATACAAACTGGGGATGTAAATACCGGGGATCAATGCAAGACGGGTGAGCAGGTCCTGGCGATCAGTACCTGTTTCTTCCCAGGAATGATAAGCATCCACGATCTCCAGGATGGCTTCTTCACCTTCACCGATAAGGAAGGCATCCACAAAGGGTGCAACGGGTTCGGGGTTATAGACAGCCTGACCGCCTGCCATGATCAGGGGATGTGTCTCATTGCGTTCCTGGCTGAAAATAGGGATGCTGCTCAGGTCCAGGATATTCAAAAAATTGGTGTAAAGGGTTTCATAAGGCAGGCTGACACCGATGATATCAAACTCAGCTAAGGCACGTTTGTTTTCAAGGCTGTAAAGGGGAATCTCGGCAGTACGCATGGCAGTTTCCATGTCTATCCAGGGAGAAAAAGCACGTTCTGCAGCGATATCCTCCCGCTGGTTGAGGATGTCATAGAGGATGGCGATCCCGAGATTGGATTGACCTAGATCATAGATATCCGGGAAAACCAGAGCAACATGGGTGCGGACTGAGTCCCAGGGTTTGATGACCTGGTTAAGTTCTCCGCCAACATAGCGTCCAGGTTTGACGACTTTGGGTAAGATGCGTTCGACCCGCCGCCAGAGATTGTTTGGGGAAGCTTGGGGTATGTTCAAATCAGCCCTTTATAGGTGCCGCCATCAACGGTTAACAGCACACCGGTAATGTAAGATGCTGCAGGGGAAAGGAGGAATGCGGCTGCCCTGGCGAATTCATCCGGTGTGGCCATGCGCCCAAGAGGACTTTTCTGGTTCTGTGCATCGATTTCTTCTTGAAGGGAGGTGCCTTTATGATCTGCTCGATCAGCTAGAAGCTGAGTCACTCTTTCTGTCTGGGTCCAGGATGGTAGGATTGAGTTGAAACGGATGCCCTCAGACCCCAATTCCAGCGCAAGCGTTTTTGTCAATCCTGCTGTAGCTGCACGAATGCTGTTGGAGAGGACCAGGTTGGGGATGGGCTGTTTAACGGAAATGGAGGTGACGGTCAATACTGCGGGCGTATTGGACTTGCGAAGGAATGGCAAGGCGGCCTTAATTAATCGGACATGGCTCATAAAAGATAGTTCAAAAGTCTTCTGCCAGGCATCCTCTTCGATTTCCTCAAAAGACCCGGGTGGGGGACCGCCTGCGTTAGTGAAGAGCAGGTCCAATTCCCCAAAAGCAGCTATGGTTTCCTCAACCAAATTGTGGGGAGTGTCTATCCCAGTGATATCACCAGGGAGGGCAATGACCTCGCCTCCAAACTCAGCCAGTTTGTCACCTGCTGAAGACAATTGTTTCTGGTCACGACTGTTAATTGCTATGCGTACCCCTTCTTGAGCAAGCGCCTTGGCTGTGGCGAAGCCCAGTCCACGGCTGGCACCGGTCAGCAGGGCAATTTTGCCAGATAATGTTAGGTCCATGGGTTTCCTTTATTTCATAATTTCAATATTTCGATTTTCTCACTCGTAAGTGGAAAATCAGGCCAGTGGCTCTCGTAAAATCGAATCACTTGTGAAAGTCTTTTTTCCGCTTGGGTTCCTTCCCTGGCTGCACAGGCGATCAACAACTGACAGGATTGCCAGAAGTCATGATGGTCATGCTCTACCACCGAGATGTTGAATTCTTTCTGCAAACGTGCCAGGATGGGTTTTATGCAACGGCGTTTGTCCTTCAAAGAATGGCAGTTTGGCAAATAAATGTTTAGGGTTAAAATACCGATGCTCATAAATCTAATTTAACCAGACGACTTTAAAAAGTCAATTGAAGATGCTCAGACTCGATTATCTTCTCGAATCACCGGGTTGGTCAGGGTGCCCAAGCCTTCAATGGTGATGGAGACTGTTTCACCAGTCCTCAGCTCATCCACACCTGCAGGTGTGCCGGTCAGGATCACATCCCCTGGTTCAAGTGTCATCACAGAAGAGATAAATGCGATCAACTGGGGAATTGGGAAGATCATATCTCTTGTCGACCCCATTTGACGCAGTTCCTGATCAACATGGCAAGTGATCAATGCATCAGTGGGGTCAAAGTCTGTATCGATCCATGGGCCAAGGGGGCAGAAGGTGTCAAAGCCTTTACCACGCGTCCATTGTGTATCACTGTGCTGGATATCTCTGGCGGTAACATCGTTAGCGATCGTGCAGCCGTAGATAAAATCCACAGCATCTTCGGGAGGGATCCAACGGCCACGTTTACCAATAACTACCGCAAGTTCAGCTTCGTGCTGCACCTGTTTTGATTGCGGAGGGAGAACGATCGCATCACCTGCACCAATCAGGCTGGATGTCGGCTTAAGGAACAGCACTGGAAATTCGCTGATGGGGTTGTCAAACTCCTTTGCATGGGCTGCATAGTTCCGCCCAACGCAGATGATCTTACCGGGTTGAACGGGGGGCAGCAGTTTGATGTGATCCACGGGGATATCCGGATCAAGCCGACGGTACATGCCAAAAGGATCGCCGTCAATTTGACCGATCTGATCCTGATACAACCAGCCAAAGCGGGGGCTGAAGTCTGGTGTGGAGAAGCGTAAAAGATTCATTCTGGTTATGTTCCTGTTGAAGTTAATTGCGGTATAATATTGGCGTCGGGCGGATAGCTCAGTTGGTTAGAGCGCATCTCTTACACAGATGAGGTCGCAGGTTCGAGCCCTGTTCCGCCCATATTGTGATCTGGAAGAGTATTATACTCGGATAATTAATCTAAAATGGGGGTTGATATTTTGAAATCTTATTTTTTACATCTTCAAGGAAACCAGACCTGATTTACTTCTGATTTACTATTTTTATTCAGTTAGAATGTGTCAATTTTCAATCAATTTTGTTCAAAAGTAAGAACTAAATCATGTCTTCATCCGATAACAATTTTCACAACAAAAATTAAATTCCATTCAAAAATTTTTATGTTGATATCAAATCTTTGATTAGTCGAAAAAGTGAAGATATTTTCACCTTTAGCACTCGTTTCGTTTCGTTTTTTTATGATATATCCTGATACTGTATCATAATGGCATATTTTAGTAGACAAAAAGAGAGAACTCCCTCAAAATAGATTTGTATATCAGATCTGAAAGGAGTTCTCAAATGTCAGTAAAGACTGACACAGTAATTATAATCGC
>JAYELT010000148.1:0-8602 GCA_034717715.1 Chloroflexota bacterium
CCAGAACGTATACGTGAAGCACTTGAGAAAAGACAAATGGATGCTTCTCCAGTGGATCGAATTCTCTCCCTTGATGAAAAGCGGCGAGAGTTGATTGTCAATGTTGAGGGGATGCGTTCTGAACGAAATACCGTTTCTAAAGAAATTGGCCGCATGAAGGATAAGGAATCTCGTCAAGCGAAGATTGAAGCGATGCGCGAGCTTGGGAAACGGATCGAAAGTTTCGATGCTGATTTGCAACGTGTTGAAGCGGATTTAAAAGATTTGCTTTTAGTAATTCCGAATATTCCCGATCCTGAAGTGCCTGTCGGTGTGGATGACAGCGATAATATCGTTTTACGAACTGTGGGGGAAATCCCTGAGTACGATTTCGAACCCAAACCTCACTGGGATTTGGGCCCTGAACTTGGCATCATCGATTTTGATCGAGGGGTGAAGCTGGCCGGGTCGCGTTTTTATGTTTTGAGCGGTCCCGGCGCACTGCTGCAGCGTGCGTTGGTGTTTTGGATGGTTGATTTGCACGTCCGGCAAGGGTATTTAGAAAAATATCCACCATATATGGTCCGCGAAGAGATACTTTTTGCTACAGGGCATTTACCAAAATTTAGAGATAATCTTTACCGCGACGCGGAAGATGATCTCTGGATGGTGCCAACTGCTGAAGTGCCATTGACGGGTATGCACCTGGGTGAAATCCTGGCAGAAGTCCAACTCCCTATTCATTACACAGCCTATACTGCCTGTTTCCGCCGAGAGAAAATGAGCGCTGGGAGGGATGTGCGTGGAATCAAGCGCGGCCATCAATTTGATAAAGTTGAAATGTACACCTACTGTAAACCGGAGAACTCTATGGCAGAACACGAAAAAATGCTGGGTGATGCTGAAGAAACCGTCGCTGCATTGGGGTTACCCTATCGTGTTTTACTTCAATCCACTGGGGATTTAGGTTTTAGCGCTCATAAAACCTATGATATTGAGGTTTGGGCGCCAGGTTGTGGTGAGTGGTTGGAAGTGTCGTCTATTTCAAATGACGGCGATTTCCAGGCACGTCGAGCTGGCATCCGCTATCGTCCTGATGATAGTAAAAATACGCAGTTTGTACATACTCTGAATGGCTCTGGACTTGGGATGCCGCGTACTTTGATCGCTGTTTTAGAATATTACCAGCAGGCAGATGGTTCTGTAGCCATTCCTGAGGTCTTACATCCCTTAATGCATGGTTTTGAGGTTATCCATCCCGCATAATGTCTTTATGGGCTGAAATCCCCCTTCTTTTTGTTGTCATTCTTGGAATGGTGATTGGGTTCTTTGGATTATTCCTGGTCTTCTTTCCAGGTTTGACCGTCATTTGGGGATCCATCCTCTTGTGGGGTGTTTCAACTGCATTTAATTACAAGGTTGGTCCCTGGACATTTACCCTCACGATCGCGACCTTTCTTGTCATTTCTATGTTAATGCTGTTGGGAAACGTTCTGGATAATGTTCTTATGGCAGGAGGCGCCAGGTCAAAAGGCGCCAGTTGGTGGGCAATCGTTTTAAGTTGGGTGGCGATGATTGCTGTAGGCATCTTTTTGACCCCATTTGCTGGACTAGGGGCGGCGCTGTTGATTCTTTTTCTAGCGGAACTGATTCGAAACCGAGATTACCGTTCTGCTATTCGATTGACATCAAGTATGGCTATGGGGTGCGGATGGGCAGTTTTTGCAAGGTTATCAATTGCCGTGTTCATGATCCTGTTGTTTATCATGTGGTATTTCTTGCTATACTAAACCAGAGATCGCTTATTCATGGATGTTATATTTTAATTTTTACATCGTTTTTTCTCCCCCACTCACAAGATGACCAAGATTAAATAATGAGGGCGGCTCAAGAGCCGCCCAGATTCAAAAAAAGTTTCTACTCTTGTGGGAGGTATCTTTCAATCATGAGCGGTGAACGATCTTTTAATTCTTCAGCAAGCAGGACAAGTTGGGACATGGTGGCCTCTTCTTCAACCTGCTCGTCCACGTACCAGGCCAAGAAATTTTGTGTCGCGTAATCTTTCTCTTCTACAGCCAAATCCACCAAGTTATTGATCATTTGGGTGACAGCTTTTTCCCAGCTAAGAGCGGTTTCAAAGGCTTCCTTCACACTCTTAAATTGATAAGAAACTTCAGGAATGGCAGGGATAGCTAAATCCCCATCAACTTCCAATAGATAATGTACGAACTTCATGGCGTGCTCACGCTCTTCTTCGGATTGTTCGAAGAACATTTCGGTCAGCCTGACCAACCCCTGTTTATTGAAATAGGCAGCCATATTAGCATAGCCATTGGATGCTTTTAATTCTTCGCCAATCTGTGTGTTGATGGCATCATTTAATTTTTTACTGATCTTCATGGTTGGACCTCCTAATGGTCATTGTTTTGATATGATTTTACGCAATAATTATATAAATACTATAAGAATTATCCTATATTTATCACCTTAAGGGGAGTAATTTTTCGGCAAATCAAAACACTGGTTGAGGAAAAGTATTTTGAGACAGCCGTGTTTACTTATCCACCACGCGCCTGGCGAGCGAGGAACAGCGCAATGGAGCCTGCTACTGCAGCGTTGAGCGAATCGATCTGCCCTTGCATTGGCAGACGCATCAGGAGATCGCACTTATCCCTGACTAACCGGCGCAATCCGCTCGCTTCGTTTCCAATGATCAACCCAACCCCACCTTTAAGATCGATTACTTGAGGTGTTTGTGCATCTGCGCTGTCTTCCAACCCTATCATCCATCCCCCAGCATTCTTCAGCTGATCCATCGCTTGAGCGATATTATGCTGTGCGATCCGTAATAACTCGGTCGCGCCAGAAGAAGCATTGACGACCGCGGGTGTGATCGAAGCTGCATGTGCACGGGGAAGGATGACCCCATGTACGCCAAAGGCCTCTGCTGTTCTGAGCAGTGTTCCCAGGTTTTGTGGATCCTGGAGTTGATCCAGAAGCAGGACAAAGATCGCTTCGTTTCGAGATTGAGCAAAGTGAATGATTGATTCAAGGTTGCTATAAGGATAACCACCGACGTTCAGTGCAACAGCCTGGTGGTGTGGGTCAATTTCATCCAGAAGGGATCGCTTGACATAATTTATTCGCATTTGTTGAGATCGGGCGGCTTTGATGATGTCCGCCAAGCGTCCTTGTTCCTTGACGCCTTGTGCAACCCAGAGGTGATTGATTTGCCTTCGCTGCGCTCGGAGTACCTCGAAAACGGGATTTCGCCCTGTGATCCATTCAGTCAAATGCTACCCCCAGTGCCAGCTTGATCCACCCGGTTTGTCTTCTATCACAACATCCAGGGCTGCCAGCTCATCCCGTATCTGGTCTGAAAGAACGTAGTTCTTTTGTTTACGAAGTTCTTGGCGAAGTTCCAGGAGCAGCTCGATAAATGCATCGACCCTGGATGTGCCTTTATCCTTGCCGGGTAATTGCAGGCCTAAAATCCCTGTCAACTCATTGAAGATTTGCTGTGCAGACGCCAATTCAGGATCTGTGGCGCCATTTGAGCGTGCCTGGTTGATCATCCGTACCAGGTCAAAAATGTGCCCTAATGCTCCTGCGGTATTGAAATCCTCATCCATGGTGTCAATAAACCCTTGCCGGGTTGTTTCAGCTTGTTGGCTGAGATCATCCAGGATGTCTTTGGGCGCGCCTTTTGCGTCTGGCATGGCAGGTCGTTTGGCAGAGAGCAGGCGATCGAGGGCGCGTTCATTTGCTTTTATGACTTCCTCGTTGAATGTGAGGGGGCTGTGGTAATGAGAACTGATCACTATCAAGCGCATCACATCACCGGGGTGATCCTCGGTGAATGTTTTGATTGGGATCAGATTGCCGGTAGATTTGGACATCTTTTCACCCTTAAGCTGAAGCATACCGTTGTGCATCCAGTATCGTGCAAACGGTTTGCCGGTGATCGCTTCGGTTTGGGCGATCTCATTTTCATGGTGCGGGAAGATCAGGTCATTTCCGCCGCCATGGATATCGATTTGCTGCCCAAGGTGGTGAAGGTTCATTGCGGAGCATTCGATGTGCCACCCTGGTCTTCCGGGACCCCAAGGGCTTTCCCATGCGGGTTCCCCAGGTTTGGCAGATTTCCAAACAACAAAATCCATCGGGTTTTCTTTGCGTTCATCCACTCGAATGCGGCTGCCTGCGTTCATGTCTTCAAGTTTACGACCTGAAAGTTTGCCGTAATCATTAGATTTTTCGACTCTGAAGAAAACATCACCATCAACTTCATATGCTGCGCCAGCTTCAACCAGATGCGTAACCATCTCGATGATTTTGTCAATTTCATCAGTCGCTCGTGGGTTAATTGTGGCTGGCATGATATTCAATGCTTCAAGGTCTTTCTTGAATTCATTGATATATTTCTCAGCAAGTTCAATGGGTTCTACCCCAAGACGATTGGCGCGAGCAATGATTTTGTCATCCACGTCGGTGAAGTTCATTACATAATGAACATCGTAACCACGGAAAAGAAGATAGCGCCTGATCACATCAAAAACCAGGGCGGACATGGCATGCCCGACGTGAGCGCTGTCATATACTGTCGGTCCGCACACGTACATCCGAACTTTGCCTTCCTCGATTGGTTTAAAATCGGTTTTTTTACGTGTTAAGGTGTTATAGATTTTTAAAGTCATCTTGTGGAACCTCCTATTGGTTTCAAACGGAGGAATCAACCATTTTCCGGTTTTGCAAAGATCATACGACCAGCTGCGGTTTGCAAGACCTTGGTAACTGTGATGCGAAGCGATTTCCCGATATATTTATTCCCGTTCTCGACCACAACCATCGTACCGTCTTCCATGTAGCCGACGCCCTGCCCAAACTCTTTACCTTCCTGGATAATTTTCATTTCGAGGGTTTCACCGGGAAGCAGCATAGCCTTGACTGCATTCGCTAATTCATTGATATTGAGGATAGATACACCTTGCAACTCAGCCACACGATTGAGATTGTAATCATTGGTCAGGATAGGGCAGCTAAGCTGACGAGCCAGTACGATCAGTCTTTCGTCCACTTCACGAACGCCTTCAACATCAATATCAGAAATGGTGACCGGTATCGATTCATCCTTTTGTAATTCCGCAAGCACTTCCATTCCCCGTCGACCACGCTGTCGGCGTAAGTTGTCCGCTGAGTCGCTAACATACTGCAGTTCATTGAGCACAAAACGTGGGATCAACAGCCTGCCAGGTATGAATCCTGTCCGTGCGATATCTGCAATCCGCCCATCTATGATTGCGCTGGTGTCCACCAAAATTTTTTGTGCATCTTGCAGCCCTGATGCTTTCTCTGTTGATTTTCCACCAACTTTTGGAAACAAGTGGAATATATTTTTAAGCTCCTTCTGTTGGGCAACAAAGAGAACAACGCCCATGTATCCAAAGAGCAGGACAAACACGAAAGGTAAAATGCTTCCGAAGGGAGCTGGGAGAAGAGAAATCGGGTAAGCAAGAAGTGCACTCAGGATTAAACCAACGACCAGGCCAATCAAACCAGAGACGAGCGTTTGTGCAGACATACTGCTTAATTGCTTTCGTATAGTATTAATTGGTTTTATGGATATCCATGGCGCGATTAGAAACCCCAAAAAACCGAGCCCCAGGGTTGTGATAATTTGATATACAATTAGTGAAATCTGGCTGGTAGGCCAGATCTCCGCAATGAGTAAACTCAGTGGTTCACCCAAAAAAACACCGATAATTCCAAATATAACAAGACCAATAATACGAATAATAAGATCAATAGACATATGATTGCGCTCCTTTTAAGGTACAAAAAAACAGGAATGATGACTACTAGAATGATAGCATGTGGGCATTCATTAGTCAATTTTAAATGAAGTCAAATGATTGATTCTAAGAAAATGTTTACATTCTTGTTTTATTTTTATCCATCTTTCAATATATAATTGATGTTAGAAAGAATTTAATTCTTCAATAGAAAAAAATAAGTGAAGTACATAATGGACTTAAAATCTGACATGATTTTGCATGAACGCTACCGCATTATAAAAAAACTGGGTCAGGGCGGTATGGGATCTGTTCATTTAGCCTGGGATCAGACCCTGGGAATCCAGGTAGCCGTAAAAAGGAATATTAATTCAGCATCCGAAAGCGTAGCGCAGTTTATGAAAGAAGCTCAGCTTTTAGCTGCTTTACGGCATCAGAATCTTCCCCGTGTGACGGATTACTTCCTGATTGGTAACGAGCAATACCTGGTAATGGATTACATCCCTGGAAACGATCTTGACCAATGCCTTACCAAAGAGGGGGCTCAGAAAATTGAAAATGTTCTCTCGTGGTGTTCCCAGCTGAGCGATGCCTTGACCTATATGCACAACCAGGATCCGCCTGTGATCCATCGGGATATCAAACCCGCAAATATAAAACTAACAACTGAAGATAAGGCAATCCTGGTTGATTTTGGTATCGCAAAAGCTGATAGCGTTCAAGCCCTGACTGCAACGGGGGCTTCAGGTTATTCACCAGGTTATGCACCACCTGAACAATATGGGCAGGGGCATACAGGTCCTTTTTCTGATCAATTTTCACTGGCTGCAACAATGTATGCGCTCTTATCGGGTAGGAAACCAGCGGACAGCATTGAACGTGTTCTCGGGAAAGCAGCTATCATCCCCGTTTGCGATCTAAATCCACTCGTACCGAGAAACATATCTGATGCAATTTTGAAGGCCATGTCGCTGCAAACGTCAGATCGGTTTGAATCGGTTCAAGCATTTCAGAATGCGATGGAGAATCCAGCCTTTTGTTTGACGCCTAAAGTTAAAGAAACGATCTCAAATACCATCGTTAAAAATGGCGTTTCTCCAGCGCGGCATGTCAACCAGTCACCGCAGGGCACATTACTTGAACCTGAAAAGCGTAAAAACCGAAAGCGGAATGTTATTTTGATCATGTTCGGCAGCCTGGTTGGCATTTCCACTTTGATAGTACTTATTTTCGTTTTATTTCCCCCTAAAAACTTAATCAGATTGATCACCCGCAGGGAAGTTCAACCCCCAACAGACACCGCAACGGTTCCAGCGACTCAAACCCAGCCTATTGTTGTACAGGAATCAACATTGACTTCTACTGAAACTGAGCAGGTTGTCTTGCAGGGCCCAACGGAAACAATGACCCTAGAACCCACATCCACTGAAATTCCAGAACTTGTCGGTCAGAGTGGTGTGATCGCTTTTTCATCAGACCGGGGAGAAGGCGCATATGTTCAGATTTGGACCATGCGGGTCATTATTAATGAAAATAGTGACATCATTGCAGATTCCTTCGTTCAGTTGACCTTTGATGAAAGCCATAAAGATCAACCCGTTTGGTCGCCAGATGGGTCGAAAATCGTCTATGTTGCCCAAGGAAGCGATGTGAACGGGTTAGATATTTGGATCATGGATGCTAACGGGGAGAATCAAATCAATCTCACCCAAGCTCCCGGGGATGAATTTGACCCAGAATGGTCACCTGATGGCAGCCGAATTGTTTTTACACACCACTATCGAGATTCTGGCAGCAGTCCGATTTATGGATTGGTGTGGATGAGCGATAACGGCACAGATCGTCAGCGTTTAAGTGTGGACTATATTGAAATGGACCCAACATTCTCCCCGGATATGAAATGGTTACTGTATGTCATTTCAGCCAGGTCGCATGATTATTTATACTTTCGCGCTGCATTTGATGACTTTCAATCACCAAGGAATTTTGATATCCGTGATTTATTCGGTAAATTTGGTGAAGTATCTGATCCTTCCTGGGGGCCGAAGGGTAATCAATTTGCCTTTACACGACACTCAGGTTCTCAAAGTGATATCGTCCTTGTTGTTTATGAGACAATGCAGCAAAATGGGCTTCGATTACCAAAGGAATATGTGCTGACGGATACCCATACAGATACTGATGCCGCCTGGTCTACAGATGCGCGCTGGTTGGCATTCACTTCTACTCGCGATCGAGGTGACCAGGAGGTTTATATCATGACCACAACAGGTCGTCCACAGGTCAACCTGTCAGCTTCTTCCGGAGTGGATCGATCACCGAGTTGGAAACCATTTATAGATATCAACCAGTGAGTGTTAGGTCATTGAAAATTCATAAATTGATTTAAAACACAAAACACCAGTGGTTTCGCGTTCCTTGGGATTTTTAAGTCTGATAATGGGCCATTTCGATTTAAATATGCCCAAAAGAATTTTTGGAAGTTATGCGGGGGGAGGGGGATTGGTAGGTGGAATGTTCTTCTTGTATTGTAGGTTGTGTTGGACTGGTGTGCCTGCTTCTGGATTGAGAAGAATACTCAATTGAGCCAAAGCTTGTGCATCGTAGGTGCGGTCACCACACAGGTCGCAAATCCAGGTGGGGAAATTTGGAACTGTAATCAGGTCATTTCCCAGCCAGGTCATGAATGTGGCTGAACTCAGCCGTTTTCTTCCGCCCTGGCAGCGTAAACACGGCTGTGTTGGTGATGAGTCCTTCAAGCTTTCGTGTTCTATGATTTTTCTCCGAGATTGGTCTCTTTGAGTGTTATTTGATGGTCAATCGCATTTCAT
>JAYELT010000149.1:0-8543 GCA_034717715.1 Chloroflexota bacterium
TATATCCTTTGTCAGTATCCCCTGTCAATAAAAGATGATATAATTATTATTACTGCTAACTACAATCGGAGGTGCGAGGTGAAATTTACCAGACCGTTATTTATTGCTATATTTGGATTAATCATGGCTTCTTTCGCATTTGGATCTGCTTCAAGTGTATCTATTGAATCGCCTTCAATCACTGAAGAAAGAGTATCTCTTCAAGAAGTTAAAGAAGTTGGAACAACCAGAAGCAACTCTGTTCCTACAGGGCCATTTGTTACCGCAGATGATATGTCGTTTAAAATATTGGGATCCGCTCGTTCAGCAGACGACATAATTAATTCTGGGAAGATGTTCAATACTGAACTGGAACAAGCAGATGAAGATATCGTCATAGAATTTAAAATTGAGTGTCAAAAAGATTCACCTGAGATTTGTAGTATCAGTCAATTTAATTTTCAGTACATAGGCAATGAAGGCACACCCTATGATGCGGAATGGTTAGTGACAGACGTTAAAAATGTAGTAGAAGGTGAAGGATTTAATGGGGAGGGCTGGAGTATCTGGGTCGTTGCTGTTCATAGTAAAGATAACTAATAAGAATTCAGTCTTTGTTGATGAACCACTCCAGGGAGATGAATTCTATATGAAAGTACGATAAGGATTGTATTTTACAGCACAAACCACACCATAGAAATGAATTTCATTAAGGTAAAGGAATTGTTTCCTTTTCTAATTCGTTATTGGGGGGTTATCAAAGAAGCCGATCCTTACACAGATGAAGTCGCAGGTTTGAGCCCTGTTCCGCCCATTTTTGTTTAAGTTAGTGGTTATCCCATTAACACTTATGCTGGCCAAATAGATAACCTAAAAATACCCTAGAATCCCAATGGTGATCACCACAGCCTGCATAGATGTTGTCCAAGGCGCAGGCAGGTCAGGAAGATAAAGCATCAAGGTGACGATTAGTCATAAGATGGCAATCGGAGCTATGGTGGACTTCTTGATTAAATGATTCTTTGCTATATTTGGGAGAACTTCTCCTTCAAGTTTTATATTTATTACCCAGAGCCGCATCAAGGACTTTGATTGGCATTAGGGTCAGGTGTTCATCTTTCGAATACTAAATAATGGCAAACAATTAATCTTCGAATATCAAGGGTTCAAGCATGAGTAGATCTTTCGTGAAAAGTTCCAGGTCAATACTGGCTGTTTTCGGATCCCTCTCCAACCCATCAACGATCAGCTCAAGCCGGCGGGGTAAACTCATGGCCAGTTCCGGGTTGGCCTCTTCGATGACCGGTTCCAACTCTTCCAGGCGTTCCTTTGTGTCTACCAGAGCGGTTTGAGCTTCCTCAATATTTTCAAGGAAAAGAGCGATACGGGCGTTGTTCACATCCACCAGCACCTGGTAAAACTGCAAGCGTGCGTTGGCTATTTCCAGATCACCTTCCAGGGTAGCAATTCTTGCATTAGCTGCTTCCAATTTTGGCTGAATCTGCTCAATTTGACCTTGCAAGTCGCTGATGTCTTGTTTGACATCTTCCATTTCTGATTGCGCTTGATGCAAATCATCTGACAGGGGTTTATAACGCAAGAAATGGTCCAAGAGGAAACCGCCAACAAACGCGATTATGATCACCAAAAGCCAGATGAGGGCTTTGCGGAAAAATATTTTCAGCGGGCCGGGTTGGGCTTTTTCCGGCGTTTCCAGCGGGAGGCTCTTGGGTTCGGGTGCAGGTTTCTCAAGCGTCTCAGGCATTCCAGGTGTTCCAGGTACTTCAGTCGTCTGAACTGGATCAGGCATCTCTGGTGAGGTAGGTTGTGGTTGTTTTATTTTCATCTCGTCGTTTTTATGTTTCATGGCTCTTTTCTCCTTTAATATCGGGTCGGGAAACTGGATTGCATGGGTTATTTTTACATGTTATCTTTAAAGAGTCAAACGGTTGGGGGAGGAGTAAGCGTTCAAAAATCATGCAGGGTTATAAAATCCACTGTTCTGCGTCGAACTTCTACCTTACTCCATAATCATATGGCTAACAATGTGTCATAATTCCTGGGGCTTAAGATATTTATATAATGGGTCTTTAATGAACGCGAATTAGAACGCCTTTACCTTGTGGGCAGGAATTGCCAAATTTCTTATAAATATCTTATTGCTTTCACCAGACGATCTCATTTGAGGTCAGGAGAACACATGACAGTAAGGGATGCCTGGCTAATTAGAACGCTAAGAATAAATCGAAATCAGATGATCGTGCTGGGTAATGATCACATGTGAGGTCGTGATATTACTCACCATACGACAATCCAAATCCGAAGGGATAAAGGGGATCCTCTGAATCACCGGGGACATCTGACCGCTGCTTCCGAATAGCTTCCATTGAGGATGGGAGTTCGAAAGGAAGTTTGCCTTGTGGCTCATCTAGACCAAAGATCACATTCAATACAGCTTCATCACATGCCCCGAAATCAGCCAGTAAAGCCGTTGCTGCAGCGCTGATATCTGGGATTACCGCTGGTCGGTCCATGGCGATGACGACGATGTCTCCTTTGGCGAGAATCAAAAATTAATATTGTTCAGTCCATCTCATTATTTTTCTTGTTGTCCTCAGGTGGCTCATGTTTTTATCTGTCAATCTTGTAATGCCGGATTATTTGGTTCATAATATGAGTGGATGATTTTATGCAAGGTACAAGATTTTTATCATTGAAATAATCAATAAGGCGGTCGATACATCCGCTTGATCCAATACATCTGTATAGTTTCCCACCAAGGTGGTGCTAATATGAATGAAAAGGTTAAGGAATTCTCTGGTTATATTGTGCACATACTTACTATTATTGCTTATTTCGTTCTGCTGTTTGTCCTTGAAATCCCCCCTGTACTGCAGCTCCTTCAATATTTTGGATTCGTTTTCTTTGCTCTTGGAATTGTGTTCCTGGTTCTCAGCCTGCGTTCTTTGCTCGGAAATAAGTCAGGTAAGCTGATCACTAAAGGTGTTTTTGCAATTGTCAGGCATCCGATGTATCTGGGTGGGTTGTTCCTGTTCCTCGCCATGGTTTGTTTCCTTCCCCATTGGATCATGGCTTTGCTTGTCCTGGTTAATTTACTTTTGATCTACCGCTCCATGCTTGACGGTGATCGCAGCAATATCAACAAGTTTGGTGATGACTATGTGGGGTATATGGAGCAGGTTCCGAGGATTAACCTGATCACAGGTATCATTAATTTTATGAAACGGAAGAGAAATCGGTAAAAGGGTTATTTTGGTGAATCTGGAATCTGGATGTTGAAAAACATTCGATAGATTGTTTCCCATCATTTTCTATTATCTTTGATTAATTGACGTAATTGTTCAGCATCTATGTTCCATTGGCTGTATTTGGGGTCTTCCCGTTTATCTGCAAGATTAAATTGTGTACTGATATAATCGCCCAAGTTCCTGGAAAATTTTTCCGCACCAAAGGAGTTGACATGGTTCTTATCCGTCATATCAGTCATAGGATCAAATCCAACAACATCCATGAACTCCGGTAGGTTATAATCGATGAGCGTTAATCCATATTCATCTGAAAACCTGCTGACAGCATTATATTCATAATCGTCTGATCTTTCCAATCTCGGCATCGAGACAAGTAAAACTTCAATATCCTTCTCACGACATAATTGGATTATTTTCTCATAATATAAGCGTGAAATTTCTTTAATACCGCTGGTCTTTGTCAAAGATGTGTGTTTGAGCAAAGGGATATAATTGCTTTAATTCCGTAAAATATTTAAAGACAATATCATCTTCTGAGACTGTGATCAATATATTGCCATGCCAGGCGGATAAATCATCTGGATGAAATGCATAGTTCCTAGAAAAGTCGACCATCTGGTTAATGTGTGTTTGCATGTTTTCCTTTGTGAGTTTGCTTTTTAGCTCTTTGAAGTAAGCTTTGTGCCAGGCAAGCCATTCCGCTGATTTATGGTGTAATTCTTCCTTATCCGGTTTGGCAAAGATCTTAAAGATCAACTCAGTTAAGGATGGGATAAAACTCTGAAAAGGTTGAAATCATATATTGAGTACTTATTTTCTGTTGAAGGGTAGAAGGTATGGGTCAGGAGTATTTTTAATCAGAGAAGGCTGTTTCTTTAAAAAACACTATGCAATCAATCCGCCCTCGCTGTAACCCATCATATTAACCTGGTTGACCTTTTCAGCTTTCTAGATTGTTTTAATGCCCTCTGAATAGATATTCATCGTTGGCCGGTGAAGGATAGGGCACGTTGGGGCGATTATACAGTAATCTTTTTCAAATTCAACAATTTGATGAATCCACATGCTGAAATACCCAAATCCACCATGAAGCAGCTGTAAAACCTCACCAGGAGTGTCTGAGTCATAATAATTCCAGGTAATTCTATCGATGATTATTTGTTTTTAGGAATGTGATCTACGGAACTCTTGAACAAAGGACTGTTACTTCTGGGGAATGTTTTTGTAGTAAACAGGTGTTTTTTGGCGTGAGATTGGCCTCATTATCCCTGCCTTTCAATTTGGCGGTTCTGTGCATGATTATACACCTGGTGCTTTACTATCTCTGTTGGAAAATGTGACCAGGAACAGGAATACCCAGAATTTTCTGACTTATCCAATTCACCTTTAAGCAATGCACCAATTTTCAGTGTTTTATACCATAAGTAAAAACATCAGTTTCAGGTTGCTGTATTTCTTTCTGATACAATTGAAGTGTCCAACCAGATTGATTATCACAATACTTGAGGAGGATAAATGAAACGATTAATGCGCTGTCAATTTTGTGGTCTCTTACAAGATGAGCCGGTTGGGGTCAAGGTTTGCGAGAGATGCGGTGGTGAATTGATGTTTGAGGACCAGTCCCCAACATATGGAAGTGGTTCCTATTTGGACGTTCAGATGGAATTGGATCAAATCAACGCGCCAACAGGTCAAACAGTTGATCGTTATTTGATGGTCTGCATCAGGACGCCTGAAAACATACCTGATGAACACCAGGCAAAAACTGAAAGCGGTCGACCACCATTGAGCTGCAGCATTGTTCTGGACGTTTCAGGGTCAATGCGCGGCAGGAAAATGGAAAACACAAAACAAGCCTTACGTCTGGCTGCGCGTCTATTGCGTGATGGCGACCAGGTGGCGCTGACAACCTTCTCAGATAGAGCAAGGCAAATCCTTCCATCCACAAATTATGGTAAGAATGCTCGCACAGTTTTCGAAAGCGCTGTTGATGAGATTGAGGCGGGAGGGATGACCGCTCTTTTCAGCGGACTGGAATTAGGATTGGAGCAAGCTCAAAAGATGCGGTCTGATACTGACCTCACCTTGCTCCTCAGTGATGGTCAAGCGAACGTCGGTGAAACAGATCTGGAAGTTGTTGGCAATTTAGCAAAAAAAGCTGCTGATACAGGCTTAATCGTTTCGACGTTAGGTGTGGGAGCGAATTATAACGAAGCTCTCATGACAGAGATTGCCACCCAGGGAAGGGGGCGTTTCTACCATGTCCAATCCGCCGATGAAATTGTGCCTTATATGACCGGAGAGTTGGGTGAGGCTGCAGATCTGGCTGCGCGAGATGTTAGGATCCATATTCAGTTACCTAATGGTTCTGCGCTGATCCCACTGTCAGCGGCTTATGCTTGTGAGGTTGTCAAAGGTGAAGCGATTATATCCGTTGGGGATATCCCAGCAGACCTGGAAGTGGAAATCCCGTTACGCCTGACGCTGTTCTCTGGGAAAGAAAACGATCGTATTGCGGTTGAAGGGCATATCACTTATGTAACCCCTGCAGGGTCTAATCTTCTTTCAGATCTGAACCGTGTGACGGTACGCTTCATTAAACAAAATAGATTTAAAGTAGCGTTGGGTGTGGTTCAACCGGTCGCTGTGAGGGTGGCAAAGCAGCTGCATGCCAGGCAGGTTCTGGATTATTCAAGAGCCTTCTCACGCGGCGATGAGGAAAAAATGCAGCAAGTTGAAGAAGACCGTTCGCGATTACGGGTGTATGTCAACCATCTGGATAAGGATTTACAAGCCAAAATGATCCATGAGATGGATCAGGACATGTATTCTGTCAGGAACGCCTCACCTCAAGCAAAATCTGCGGTTTACCAGGCATATCAAACACAGCGTTCCATGCGCGATCATAAACGCAAGAAATGAGTGAATTGAGCGGTTATTTCACATAAAAAATCATTTATGAATCGACAATTTCATGACTTTCGTAGGTGAGTCCGCCTTTGAATGGGAACAGGTGTATGCCCCAGATGGGGATTACCTGGTAGGTTTCATGGTGAGTGACCTGGATGGTAATTTAACCCAGGCTTATGCACAGGTTCGTGTTGAATAGCTAATTAATCACGAGCAGATTGCTCCAGGAAATGCAAGCTATACCACTTGTAGGAGTTAAAATAAAAGATTGATTACTTGAATACAGCCAAATTCGCAAATAAAACTTTTGTGTTTGATAGGATGAAAGCAACTAATTATTACCAAGTTTGTTTTATTAATTAGTCATACCGTTCATGTAACCTAATCAGCAAAGGAATTATCATGCCAAGAATCAAGCTCGTTACGGATACCAATGCCAGCTTACCAACCGATATCGTCGAAAAATTTGGCATCATCGAAGTCCCTATCTATATCCAATTCGGTGATGAGAGTTTTATTACAGGGGTGGATATTGATGACGCCAAATTGTTTGAGATGATTGATGCTCGCAAAGTGCTACCAACAACCGCTGCACCTTCACCAGCCGCATTTCAGCAGGCTTTTAATGAAGCCTTTGCTGATGGTGCTGAGCATGTGATTTGTATTTGCTGCTCAAGCAAGGTCAGCGCGACTTATCAAGCTGCCCTGATGGCCGTTGAATCATTCCCTGAGAGGGATATCACAATAATTGATTCGCTGAATCTGTGCCTGGCAGAAGGCTTTCAGGTGATTGCTGGCGCCGAGACGGCTGCCAGAGGTGCAGGTAAGGAAGAGGTTTTAGCTGCAATCCAAGCTATTCAGGGTCACACCCATGTATTTGCAGCACTGCCAACCTTAAAATACCTTGCGATGGGAGGGCGCATGGGAAAGTTAGCAGCTGGATTTGGAGAGACACTGAATATCAAACCCATCCTGACCTCACTTGATGGCAAATTGGACCTTTTAGAGAAGGTCCGCACCTGGCGAAAAGCCAAGCAGCGCCTGGTTGAATTGGCCATAGAGAGCAGTGCTGGGGCTGAAATTGAACGGATTGGCCTGATCCATGTCAACAATGAAGCTGGGGTTATGGCCTTGTATGATATGATCGAAGAAGTCCTCCCGATCTCTGTAGAACCAATTGTGACTGACTTTACGCCCGGTTTATCCGTGCATACCGGTTCTGGTGTGATCGGTTTTGTGTTGACCACCAAAGAAGTTTGAGCATATCAACTTAACCTCAACAACGTACATGAATGAGAAGCCAGGTTGCGTTGAAGGTATATATATTTGTGTTTGCCTGTAACAGTGCAAAACATCTTTACTTCCCAGATTAGGAGAAAGCCTATGATTGCCATCCTGACAGATAGCACCTGTGATATTCCAGACGAATTGATCAAACAATACGATATTCGTGTCGTACCGCAATATATTATATGGGGTGTGGAGCAGTTCCGAGATCGTGTGGATATGCAGCCGATTGAATTTTATGAAAGATTGATCGTGGATGCACAACGACCAACCACATCTCAGGCGACCTCCGGTGATTTTGGGAAAGCGATCCAGTGTGCAGTCGAAGATGGTGCCACCCAGGCAATGATCCTGACGGTATCCAGCGCAATGAGCGGCACTTATGAAATGGCATCACGTGCAGCAAAGGATGCATCCATCTCTGTAAGGGTGATTGATTCAAAAGGTCCCACGATGACACTGGGCTGGCAGGTTCTCGCTGCTGCAAGAGCACGCGAAAAAGGCGCGACATTTGATGAAATTATCCAGGAAGTGGAAGCTGTCAGGGGAAAAATGGTGCAGGTGGTTGCGATGCAAACATTGGACTATCTGCATACTGGTGGCCGCATCGGTGATGCCGCAAAATGGGTGGGGTCAATGTTAAATGTTAAACCGATCGTCAACATCAATCATCAAACGGGGCGTGTGGCACCGCTAAGTTTGGTGCGAACGCATAAGGCGTTGGTCCGAACACTTTATAAGAAGTTCTTTGATATGGTCGGACCTGGGACACAACTTCGGATTGCTGTGCTGCATGGGAATGCGTTAACTGAAGCTCAAGCGCTTGCCGAACGAATAAGGGATGAGTTTAATCCAGAAGAATTGCTTGTGAATATTACAGGGCCCGTCCTGGGGATCAACACAGGACCCGGGGCATTGGCTTTGTGTGGGTATGCAGAAGGATCGTGAGAACCTTATTAAAAATTTCATTTTCTCTAGTACATCTTTCTTTAAAAAATCCATATTATCATGTGATGACAGTGCAGCTTTTGTTTGGTTTGAAATATCAGGAATTGAAAGATTGAAGGATGAAATGATGGGTTGTTGTTTCGGTGAAAG
>JAYELT010000150.1:0-17087 GCA_034717715.1 Chloroflexota bacterium
TAAAGAAATCGCTAACCTACGATCAGGGCAAAGAAATGAGTGAGCATCAGCAGTTCACTATTGACACGAACATCAAAGTATATTTCGCTCATCCAGGTTCTCCCTGGGAGAGAGGAACAAATGAAAACACAAATGGGTTGATTCGCCAATATTTTCCTAAAGGTACAGATTTCTCAACTGTCTCCCTTGAGGAAATCAAAGAAGCACAACGCAGCTTGAATGATCGCCCCAGGGCTGTCTTAGACTATTTGAAACCAGATGAAGTGTTTAATAATTTTGTTGCACTAAAAGTCTGAAACCACAATCATAAAAACGATTATCAGGAAGATCAACAGCACCCCCCATACCTTGGATAATATCGGGAGTTTTTCTTGATTGATTTTTCGTAAAATCATGTTAGCAAACATCATGGAAAATGGAAAACAAATCAATGCCATGCCTATCCCTGCAATGAAATCACTTAAATAATGAGCACCAAGTACGATGCGGCTCAAACAAACCCCACTTGCTATCAACGTGATCACGATTTTGATTACCTTGTGAAGATTTTTCGAATTTGGAACCAGCAGGATGAAAGGAAGGATGAGTGCAATACTCTTCGTCGCATGTCCGGACGGTATCGCAGGTGTTGCAGATTGGCTCAATGCAAGGATTTGACTGACATATGTGGCCGCTGGCCTTGGACGAGAAAAGACTTCCTTTAATAAATCACCTGCGATCCCACTCAGTCCAAAAGAACAAATCGTATACAAATAATAGGTCAATGGTGCGTCGAAATATTTGAGCTTTTGTGAAATCAGGAGATAGACAACAAAAATGCCCGTGATGACAGCCATGCCGTATGATGTGAACCATTGAGATAAGACAACTAGAGGCGTATAAGCAATTCTAGACGCATTGAAAAAGAAAAGGGTACTTTCATCAATCCGTACCTGTTTCCATAAGGCAAGCCCGATAAGCCATAACACAGCTCCTGAAACAAAGCAGGTAACCCACATCTTTCTTGTGTCGGGCAAAACGATCGGTGATCCTTTTTTATTTTTATCTTTTGGAAATTTCATGTGTACGCTGAACCTGTTAGTCAATTAAAAAATCAATAGTTGTTTCAGGATTTTTCTTCTACTCAAGTAGACGTTCGTATTACTTTTATTTTAGCAAACTATTATCGCGTTAACAACTACGATTGTTAAATAGAAAAATGTCAGTCGTTAAATTATATGTGTATTAGCAATAAGTATTTATAAGATCGAAAAATTATGATTAAATAAAAAGGAGGCTGCTTTGAGGCAACCTCCTATGATGTAGATTTTAGAAGAGGATTTATTTCTGTGTAATTTTTATCGTGTGTGGTTTGGCTTCTTCTACTTTTGGAATTTCCAAAGTAAGTACGCCATTTTCCAACTCAGCTTCAACTTTTGATGAGTCAAGCGGAGTGGGGAGTGTTAGCACACGATGAAATCTTCCGCCGGGTCGCTCAGCAAGCAGGTAATTTGCATTTTCCTCTCGATCGGACTTTAGTTCACCGGAGATAGTGAGGATCTCATTCACAATTTGTATGTTCAAATCCTCCGGATGTATACCAGGCAGAAGTGCTTTCACAGTAAAGGATTCATCGTTCTCTTTTACATCGATTGGAAATGTCAATTCTCCTCGGTAATCCTCTTCCCAATCTCGCATGATTTCATTTATTGTCCGTCTTCGAACAGGTCGTCGAACTGGATTGATATATAGGGTCATTTTTGCCTCTGTTTATTATTGTTTTATCATCTTCTTTATGATATGTTTGGATTATTAACTCATCATTGGAAAAGAATCAAAGAATTATTAGAATTTCTCTACAGGGTGGTATCCTTAGACCACATTTGATTCATTTATAGGTATACCAAACGTATGATGAGGCGAGAGGCTCAATGAAAAGGAAATGGATTGTCCTGATTTTGATCGCGGCAATTATATTGATGGTTGGTTTCTATTTAATATTCAGAATGTTATTCTCACTAAATAGGCGATCCATGAAAGTTTGGTCGTTTCTTCGCAATCCTGAGATGCATCAGGAATTGATATTGCCAGCCCAGTCCCAATGTGGAGAAGCGCCATTTATCCTCCCGACCACCGGAATGATTGGATTTATTTGGGGTGATTCTTTTCGTCCTGGGCACAAACATCAGGGCATTGATATCTTTTCAGGCACGGATGTGGGGGAGACACCGGTGTATGCGGCTTATGAAGGCTATCTCACACGACGAGAGGATTGGAAGTCCAGTGTGATCATTCGAATCCCATCTGATCCTTTACAACCAGACCGTCAGATATGGGCTTACTATACCCATATGGCTGATCCTTCCGGCAATTCATTGATTGCGTTGGATTTTCCACCTGGGGTAAGTGAGGTTTTTGTCACTGCTGGTACACTCTTGGGTTATCAGGGGAACTATTCGGGGACACCTGGCAATCCAACGGGTGTTCACCTGCATTTTTCGATTGTCATGGATGATGGAAAGGGTTTATTCCGGAATGAACTGGAGATCAAGAATACACTGGACCCTTCACCTTATTTTGGGATGGATTTGAATGCCAGTGAGAATTCGGATTTGATTCCAATTTGCACGCGCCCATGAGAATAAACTATCCCATGAGTAATGTGTATAATTACGAAGATATGACTTTTAATTTTCTTGACCTATCTCATACTGTTTGGGAGTGAATATGGAGGAAATCGCCAGGAACGTCTATATTGAAAGGAAATATTCAGGCGTTGTTCTTGGCGTTTTGAAGTTACATCATGGCATATTGATGGTTGATGCACCATTCCGTGTTACTGATCAACAATCCTGGCGCACTAAGATCACCAATTTAGGCGGGGGTATCGATAAATTGCTGGTGATGCTGGATACGCACATTGACCGTGCAATGGGAATTCATGCGATGGCAACTAATGTTTTGGCTCATAAAAATGCCGTCGATATTATGCGCAATAAACCAATATTAAAACGCTGTAAGGATATTGGAATGGGTGCAGATACTGTTCTTTATGATCTCTCTGCTAACGTCGTTTGGGCAGAACCAAACCTCACTTACACAGATGATGTTTCTATCCATTGGGACAAAACCCAGCTGGTTGTCTCCCACCAACCCGGTGCGCACATAGCTGGTAGTTGGTTACGCTATGACGCAGAGAATGTGATATTCGTTGGTGATAGCGTGTTATTAGATCAACCGCCTTTTCTGGCCTGTTCTGATCTTGATCGTTGGCTCGAAGAGTTGGCGTATTTAGGAACGGATTGCTTTAAGGACTTTAAAATAATTTCCGGTCGTGAAGGTGTGGTTATGTCGGAATCCATAAATAAAATGACCGAGTTTTTAAACAGGGTAAAAGTCTGTATCAAATCCCTGCTTTTGCAAGAAAACTGGCGGAACGGCATCACTGCGGCTGTTACAATGTTAATGAAGCACTTCGTTTTTGATCAACAGCTGGATGCACTTTTTAGAAAACGATTGACCTGGGGTTTGGAGCAGTACATTCAAAAGCATTATCTTGTTGAATAAATTAAAGGATGAGAAGAGCGAGTATGGAAGCTGAAGATTGTGTGCCATTGGTTGAAGTGTCGCGGGGGGATATTGTTGAATCGGTTCATTACGGCGCTTTTTGTATCGTTGATTCTCGGGGTAAGGAGATCGCTTCTGAAGGAAATCCTGAACTGATGACCTATCCGCGCAGCTCGATGAAACCATTCCAGGCGCTGCCTTTCATCGAACGAGGCGGTGATTCTGCATTTAATTTTACCGGACAAGAAATTGCTATCATGTGCGCTTCTCATGCAGGTACCGACCTGCATACAGCGGTTATAAAGAAGATGCATGAGAAAATTGGCATCAGTGAGGCAGATTTGGCTTGCGGAGCTTCGTGGCCGCATGATGCACAAACTCGTCTGATGATGAAAATGGCGGGAGAAAAGCCCAGCCCTCTCAGACATAACTGTTCAGGCAAACACACAGGTATGCTGGCGCATGCTTGTTTGCGGGGGCTTGATAAGGAAAATTACCTTGATCCGAATCATCCAGTGCAGGTGACCATTCGGCAGGTCTTGGGAGAAATGGTCGGATTAGCCCCTGATGAAATGCCTTTGGGGATTGATGGATGCTCAGCGCCAGTCTATGGTATACCTTTGAGAGCAATGGCGCAGGCTGTAGCATCTTTAGCAGATCCAATCAAGCTGGATCCTGTACGCAGGGAAGCATGTAATAAGATCACCATGGCGATGATGAACAACCCGGTGATGATCGCGGGCGAAGGCATGTTTGACACAGAGTTGATGACCCGTTTATCAGGAAAAGTTTTTTCGAAGGGTGGGGCGGAAGGTTACCAAATAGTAGGTATCATGCCTGGCGTGATCGAAGAAGGGTCACCAGGAATTGGGATTGCAGTGAAGATAGCGGATGGGGATCATAAGTCTCGCGCACGCAGCTGTGTCATTTTGACCATCTTGTCAACGTTGGGTGTGCTATCCGAAAAGGATCTTGAGCAAATGACTGCCTTCGGATGTATTCCGATTTATAATGCGCGCCAGCTGGTTGTTGGGCAAGTGCGGCCTGGTTTCTCTCTGGACTGATGATTTTTGGAGGTGTAGTGAACCCTATCACTGTAGATTATGATGGTCAGATCAAATTGATTCGGCAAAGGTTGCTGGACCGTTTTGGGATGCCGGAATGGCGTAATCCGCTGTCACCGGTGGATGAATTAGTCTCAACGATTCTTTCCCAGAATACCAATGATAGTAACCGGGATGCGGCGTTTAACCAATTGACACAGCAATTTCCAAATTGGCAAGCTGTATTAGAAGCCCCCACACAAGAAGTTGTTGATGCAGTACGAACAGCAGGGCTGGCGAATCAAAAAGGGCCGCGTATACAAAAAGCGCTGCAGGATATCTCGATCCATACTGGTGGAAAAATAAATTTGGATTTCTTAAAATCAATGCCCCGAGAAGAAGCTCGACAGTGGCTATTGGGGGTTAAAGGTGTCGGTCCAAAAACAGCGGCAATTGTCCTGTTATTCTCATTGGGCATACCAGCGTTTCCAGTAGATACCCATATCTACCGAGTCACAGGACGATTAGGGATCAGGCCGGATGACCTCTCTGTTGAAAAGACACATACCTACCTGGAAGAACGTATTCCAGAGGAAGCTTTCTGTGATTTGCATTTAAATTTCATCCGCCTGGGCCGACAGGTTTGCGGTGCACGCAAATGGCATTGTTACCGATGCCCATTGGTTGATTTATGTGCTTTCGATAATAAGAACTTGATGCCTGTGATCACTGAATGATGTAAGGGTTCTCCACGAGAAGATCGTTGGAATCATTAGAATGAAGAATGATTCCTGAGATCTCAGGAAGTTAATGTACCGACCATCGACCAGGGGCCAGTCCAAGTAATCTTAACGTTGCATTCCTTCCCACGAAGGTTTTCCTGGCTTTCAACAAAGACCAGTTTATTTGTTTTCGTCCGTCCACGCCAGCGATTACGAGATTTTTCTTCACACAGGACATTAACAGGTTGACCCAGGTGCTGGGCGTTAATTTCCCCGGCAATCGTTTCTTGTAAACTTTCTAAAACACGAAAACGACGCATTTTTTCCTCTTCAGGAATATTATCTATCATCTTCCGAGCTGAGAATGTCCCTTCTCGCGGTGAATAGCGAGCTAGATGGGCTACATCCATGCGCAGTTCTTTGAGTAAAGTGTTGGTATTTTGAAATTGTTCTTGTGTCTCCCCAGGGAATCCTACAATAATATCTGTTGCGATAGATACGCCAGGGATCTTAGCGCGAATTTTCTGGATCAATTCACGATAGGCGTCAGAGGTATACCCACGCCGCATTGCCTGTAAGATCTGGTCGTCCCCAGACTGGTTTGGTACTTCAATGTGCTGACAAACCTTGGGAAGCTCTGCCACAGCATCCAAGAGGTCTTCTGTGATCCAATTCGGGTGGGAGGTTAGGAACCGGATGCGTTTCAAGTCTTTGATTTCGTGCAGATCACGGAGCAATGCCGCCAGAGTGGGTTCCCCAGGAAGGTCCATCCCGTAGCGATCTACAATTTGTCCTAACAGGGTGATCTCTTTGACACCCTGATCAACCATGCTTTGGGCTTCAACTAAAATCTCATCGTAGGGTCTGGAATGTTCAATACCGCGTTTATTTGGAATAATGCAGTAGGTGCAGGCATGCGAACAACCATAGACAATCGGGATATATGCTGAAACGAGTGAATTTTGATCCTCAAAGGGAAGGACTAAGTCCCCATCCAGGATGGCATTCAATTTTTCCTGACTTAAACGAACGGTTGTTTTAGCCTTTCGTTCATTGAGAAAATTGATCAGCGGTGCGGGGTCCGATGGCGGTGATACGACATTGACCCATGGAAATCGTTCCAGGATCTTTCTGTTGCCACGCACGCCGATCAAGCAGCCCATCAGGTTGATGACCAGGTCAGGATTCTTCTCCTTCAAAGGACGTAGTGAGGAAAGGCGGCCGATCGCTTTATCCTCGGCGCTTTGACGTACCACACAGGTGTTGAGGACAATGACATCAGCCTCCTGTGCTTGTTTGGTCGACCTGTAACCCAGTTGCTCCAATGCGGATGCCAAACGTCGGGAATCAGCCACATTCATCTGGCATCCTTCTGTCCAAATGTGATATTTCATAGGGGCTTATTATACTCGACAGGATTAAACCAATTTAGGAATTGGTTTGTGAGAATATGACATATAATATATAAGTTGTTCGTCAAATAGATTCATCAGGATTAGATTCTAAGATAACTTCACTGAACTTTGAGGTTTTTGTGGTGATTTAAGTTATAATATGCAGCAAGTTGATAATATCCTCTTTAGTAATGGAGAATGCACAATGGACTTTGAAAAAACAGAATATCTTCGCAGCACCGTAATTTATACCAGCGGGAGAATTGATAGCTATAGTGCTCCTGAAGTAGAAGATGCGATGAACGAACTGATTGAAAAGGGTCAATATAATATTATCTTTGATATGCGCGATGTGTCCTTCGTTTCCAGTGCTGGATGGTGGGCATTGATCCGGGTTCAGAAAGAAGTCAATAAACTTAATCGGGGTGAACTTGCTCTTGTCAAGCTGGATGAACGCATCCAAGAATCAATGGACCTGGTTGGGATAAGGTCATATTTTAAGATTTATGATGATCTGATCGACGCAGTGGGTAGTATTTAATAATTTTGATATCAATCCCTTGTGGTTGACGATCCAATAAAACCTTCTATTAGGCTGTTATAAGAACAGCCTTTTTTTAATCCATGTTCTTGATTAATCATTATTTCCAAAGGGTTTCAGTCGAATATGATCTCATATTCTGCGTTTTGCCGTGTAAAGGGTGTTGTTCCACTGACCACCAAAACGATTGAGTCAATTTCGCTGTCAATACTAAAAGAAACCGTAGCTATGTTGTTTTGATCCAGAACGACAGGTGTAACGACGATTTCATCACCATAAGTTATCAAAGAAACACGGAAGGTTTGGGGAAGCACATTTTGGATGCGAACGAACCCATCACCCTGCCAGCCGCCATCGTCCAACTCGAAATCTGCAAAGTGATCCACAGCCGTGACGCTTATGTCATCGATGACCATTCCAACACCGTTGACTGCTGCATCTGTGACATAATCAAACCGAATGGTGACTTCTTGACCTGCGTAGTTGCTCAGATCCACACTTTCTTGCTGCCAGCCATTGGATTGTCCATTGAGTCCGCATCCGTAGCTGTTACCAGAGGGATCCTCATATGTACACGATGTGGAATTTAGGATTTGCCAGGTCTGGCCGTCGATTGAAGCGGACACGAAAACATAATCATAATCCTCTTCCAGGTCATACCAGGTCTGGTAAGTCATCTCAACTGATCCGCTAGAATCGGTTAAGTCAAATCTGCGTTCCAGAGACATATTTGAGTGGTCACCCATATTGGACCAAAAGAAATAATCTCCTGAATAGGGATCGATCGGGAGAATTGATTCTATGTCACTGCCGTCAAAGGTGAGGGTGTGGTCGCCAGGACAATAAATTTCGATGTAATCAACACCAAATTGATTGACATCATAAGTGGATGTGCTTGAAGAACAAGTTGGATAACTTGTGGTTGGCGTTGCCAATGGTGCCTCTGGATAGTTGCTGTAGAAATAGCGTCCGTCTGCGACATCTGGATCACCGAGGAAGTTTGTCACCGCCCAATCCGCAAAAAATTCCTCAGCAAGGATGATCTCGTTTGTGGCAGGATCTCTGATTTCAAGATCTGATAAAACGTTGTCAATACTTTCCATGCCATTTTTATCGTTAGCAACCACTGCTTGTGTGGCTTCTTCTCCAAAACGATCTAGAAAATAGGTCGTAAAAAGAAAGGCAGCTCCATAATGAGGCCCATTACTGCCAACCTCGGTGCCCCAATCTGTTAACTGGAGGTCTGGGTAAGATATATATGAATAATCGAAACCACCCGGGTCGAAGTTGTTGATCAACTCAGCCAGCATGGAAAAACCTTCGTTAAGCCAGGTTTCTTCATTCTTATCGGTGTACCAATGGATCATGTGCTGAAATTCGTGGGCAATTGTGCCGAAAATGTACTCTTCCCAAAGGAAAACATTGTCAGAATTGATCAAGAACATCTCGTGGGCATTGGAAAATTCATGGGCATCTGGATGAAGTTGATCAGCTGAAGAGTAATAGCCGGCAAGGGATTGTCCTAAGCCACTTGCATATACAATATAAATGTGTGGGTCATCATCCACACCAGGAGACCATTCACTGCCAAAGAATTCACGATCAGTTGGATATATCTCATCATCAAATGTATCACCAAGAGTGGTCAGATCCCTCTGGTCATAATCCACACCGTTCTCAATCCATATATAAACGTTCTCGCCAAGATAACGTAGTGTGGTAGAAATTTCAAAATTTTCATTGGTGTCAACATTCGTTACCCAGAATTCTTGCTTATCCCCAACACGATATGGTGTGTTAGGGTCTGGTAGTGTTTCCGGAATATTATTTTTCCCACCGAGACGCTCTGCAAGGAAGATTGGATCGTTGATGGGGATTATCTCCTGTTGCAAAGTCAAGAGGTTTCCCTTTGCACCTTCAATGGATGATGCATCTGCTGGCTGCAGGGTGGCATCAGGTTCTTGAGGATGGTTTGTTTCTTCTGTGGCGATGGGCTTGTCTACATCAGTGGGTTGTTGATCGACGATTACGGGGGATTGTGTGTTTGCATTATTTGTCGATTGGATTTTATCCTGCTGGAAGTAATAGATCGCTCCACTAGCGAACAAAACCAGGCATATGCCAAGGCAGCATAAGGCAATGACCAATAAAATGGTGATAATAATCGGTACTGTTGTTGTGCTTCTTTTCATTCAGATGCTCGTTTCATTGTCAAAGTTTGTTGTGTTAACCACTGCAGTAAATTTACCGTAAAATTATTATTTTGTGTGGGGTTATTTCTAATGGTTCTTGGTAATAAAGGTGAATATCGCAAACTAAATAAGTATTGATCAATTAAAAATAGCAGCAATGATTCGGCCTATCGTTTTCAGCGGCTCCTCGAATCTTGAGGGTCAATCAGTTATCTTTTTGGTAGGGTACGTTATAATTGGTTTGTTTAACATTGATCAATCGAGAGCTTTTAGGAAGGAATGACCAATGCGGGATGTCATAGATCCTGTGAACGTATTCAACAATTTTGTGAGAAATTGGTGGAAAATC
Organism: Chloroflexota bacterium; assembly: GCA_034717715.1. Lineage (GTDB taxonomy): Bacteria > Chloroflexota > Anaerolineae > Anaerolineales > Anaerolineaceae > Brevifilum. The sequence goes on from JAYELT010000150.1 coordinate 9,788, forward strand.
CTAGTTGGTGCAATTATTGGTGGGTTGATGGGATTCATTATTTCTTTTTTCCTCCCGCCTACATATGAGGCTGAAGCAATCTTTTCTGCGAGCATCGATTTTACAGAGATCAATTTTGAAAATCTAGTGGATAATTATGGGAATCCAGTTGTTTGGACGCAATACGAGGAGGACCTTGCTTTACAGGTTGTCGAACGGATGCTACTTAAACAATTTAATGATGTTCTTAGATTTGCGAGAACATTAGATCCTTCTCTTGAAGTTTCTGAGTTCAGGAATAGTAAGCAAATTGAACGCTACCTAAGCATGTGGTACTTACGCTATCGACACTCAGATCCAGAGATTGCGCAATTGATCGTAAATTTCTGGGTTGATAAGGGTTCTAAAGCACTGCTCGCAGCTAAAGAATCAGGTACAGCCGAGTCATTTGTTATCGTGGAACTGGTTTCGGAAGCTGAGAGGCCACAAACACCTCTATACCAGCATCGCGGCACGCTGATCTTAGCTGGAACGTTGATTGGCTTCCTGGGCGGGGTGATCTGGATCGATTTCCAGTACCGCCACCTTGTTAAACAAGAGAAGGAGGCGTAAGTTTGCTTTCAACGCTTTCGAAGAACACCGTCTACCGGGTGGCTGTGTCGGTGTTGTGGTTCTTGGTGATCATTGGTTTACCAATTACCAGTTTCCCACTTCTAAGCAGCTTGACTGGTGCTATTGTCGCGCCATTTTCGGCGATCCCGCTGGCATTGCTGATGTTGATCTGGTTGATACCCTATTTAATAGATCATGGAAAATTCCCGGTAGAGATAATGCCATATCTTTACTTTGTCATTTTTGCTTTGATCATCACAGGGTTGGCTTTCTTTTTAAATGGTGCCTATTTGCGTGACCGTAATTTCTTTGGCCAAAGTTTTCGAGCTTTTGTCACAGTGGGCATTGGTTTGTGTTTTTACCTGATCTTCTCTGCATTCCCTCAAAATGAGGAGCGTATTCGTCAAACTCTCATGTTTATTACCATAATGGGCGCAATCCTTATCCCATGGACTTTATTTGAGGTTAATTTGCTTCGGAAATACAGCCTGGTGCAGGGATTCCCGGCTTGGGTAAACAAATTTCGTTCCCTATTAGCGGTTCAATCACCCAACACGATTTTTACAAATCGCGTCATGGGTTTTGCATATGAGCCTTCTTGGTTCGTGCGCATTTTTAACCTGGTTTTATTCCCGATTTGGTTAGCTGCTGTTTACCAGCGTGAAACACTTTTTAAGTTCCGGTTGTGGATATTTCAGATGGAAGACCTTCTGATGGTTTGTGGATTGATCGTTTTCGGATACAGTTCACCAAGGATTGGTTTGGTTGCATTTTTGGCTTCGGTGGCTTTTTTAGGATTATCAATTTTGAATCGGATAATTAAATGGGTCACAAATTGGTATCTCAAACATCTTAAACATCCCCCAAAGCATATTGGCTTACTTAAGGTTATATTGGTGTTAGTTTTAGTAACAATTTTGTTTGGTCTCGCCGCTGGTGCGCTGCAAGCCTATATCAGTGCAGCAAGCAGTTGGGACAACCGCTTTGAATTGTTATTACAGTATGCCGATCTGGACAATTCTGATATCTTCCCCCTGACCGAAACAAAACTTGTTTATTTAGCGCGCAGATTGGCATTCTTTGAAAGGATGATTTATTGGTTTGGCGGCTGGCATATATTTGCCGACTATCCGTTTGGTGTTGGATTGGGAAATGCTGGTTTTTATTTTTCTGATCGAATGCGCAGCACCGGGTTGGATTCTTATGAACTTCGGAATTTAGTCTACAGGGCTAATTACCTTGCTAACACAAAAAATATGTGGATACGTTTATTGGCTGAGACTGGTTTTATTGGGCTCGCGCTATTCCTCGTTTGGCTATTTCTCCTCTGGCGGAGTGCAGGCTTGATCCGTAAAAGCAGTTCCAAGACCTTACGGATCCTGGGATTGGCAGGTCAGTTATTCTTGTTGGCATACTTATTTGAAAGTTTCAGCATGGATTCTTTTGCCATGCCGTACCAATGGGTGATGACAGGTTTGATATCTGCTGGTGGTGTACTGGTCAGGCGTGAACTTGCTTCTAAGGATATGCAGCCAGTGTCGGCGTAGGCATTGTCTTTTCCGGGTTGCTGTCAATAAAAATAAAGTTCATCAATACGAGATTCTGATTACAATCATTAAAAGTGTCAAAGAATATCCGGTCCGAGAGCTGATTCCCATTTTGGTCAAGCACCTGGACCCAGAACCTCTCTTTTGATTCCTGCGGTATTTCAGATATTTGGATTTCATAGCCACCCGGCCCATAAGACTGAGCCGACCCTGTTTGGGTTGACCATTGCTGTTCATCACCAATGTGAATATCCCCGACCTCTATGGTTAAATCAGGTACTTCAAAACCCTGAGCGTCGAATACCTGTCCGGCAATACCCAGCCAATGGCATTCAGATTCGGGGTGGGCAAAATTTGTTAAATAAATCGGATTGCCAGCTTGGGGTCTAAAGGTGGGCGGCAGGATAGGGGGAGCAGTCTCGGTCACCATTGTAAGGGTTGCTGTTGGTACGATGGTAGTTGCTGTGGCCGTAAATGTGCTATCAGGGAGTAAATCAAGCGTAGCAGTTGGTGGGACTTCAGGCGTTGATGTCATCGTCACCTGGGTTTGGTCTGGTTGTGAGGATGGCGTGGTTGAAGAAGGTGGAGGTTGAACTTCTGTTTCCATAACATAAGGAAAGACCTCACAGCCAGCAAGCATGATCCACAACGCGCAAAGGATGGTTAAAAGGTTCTTTTGTTTCATAGATGCTCCTTTTCATCCTTTAATTTGCAAGTTTCATACCATTCAAGGACGAAGCATTCCATGAGTTAAATATTTGAAAGTTAGAGATATCTTTCAACCGGCTGGAAAGTTGGTTGGATTAAATATGGGGAGGTTATTAATTGATGAACGGGAATGGATGGGAGTCGAACCCACCACAGCTCGCAACGCGACCCGACACCGGTGTTGAAGACCGGGAGGCCCACCAGGACCTTGCCATTCCCAATCATAAGCATAACTTTCACCCCTCAGGTTGTCAACTATTCATACTGGGGAAGGTCTGATGCAAAGGTTACTGGCACAGTTTCTTTTGCATGGTCGAACAGTAAGCTGTTTGATCCCTCCGATACGATCAGTTGTCTTAAATGGTAAAATCACATTAATTTATTCGTATCTTAGGAGTTAAATTAAGCTATGACAGATCTCACACATACCCCTGATTGGGTGAAAAACGCAATTTTTTACCAGATCTTTCCCGATCGATTTGCAAAATCCGACAAGCTTGAAAAACCGAACCATATTGAACCATGGGATGCACCACTGACACGGCACGGCTTCAAAGGCGGTGATTTGTTGGGGGTTTATGAAAAATTAGATTACTTGCAGGACCTGGGAATCAACGCGATCTATTTCAACCCTATCTTCATGTCTGCTGCCAATCATCGCTATCATACATACGATTATTTCAATATTGACCCGATATTAGGTGGCAATAAGGTCTTTTTTCAACTTCTTGATGAGGCTCACCGCCGAAATATCCGCATCATCCTGGATGGTGTATTCAACCATGCAAGCCGTGGTTTTTTTCAATTTAACCATATCCTGGAGAATGGGGAAAAGTCACCATACCTTGACTGGTTCAAAGTCTATGGTTATCCGATGAATGCTTACCAGGGAAAGCCCAATTATTCCTGCTGGTGGAATCTACCTGATCTGCCACAGTTTAACACAGATAATCCCCAGGTCAGGGCTTTCCTGTTTGAAGTGGCAAGACATTGGATCGTTCAGGGAGTGGATGGTTGGCGATTGGATGTCCCATTTGAGATCAAAGATGAAGCTTTTTGGCGGCAATTTCGTACTGCAACCAAAACGCCGAATACTGAAGCATATTTAGTAGGCGAAATCCCTTCTGAGGCACAGGATTGGCTGAAAGGGGATATGTTTGATGGGGTGATGAATTATCAGTTTACGGCTGCCTGCGTTGGATTCTTTGGCGCGACCAGCAGGGATGAAACTATGATCTCGGGCATGATGGGCTTGCCAAATGTGCCAACGCTTGATGCAACGAGCTTTGCGGAGCGAACAAAAAAGCTTTTGGAAATATATCCACGACAGAATGTGTTAGCTCAGCTCAACTTGATGGACAGCCATGATATGCCCAGGTTTCTCAGTATGGTCAGTGGACACAAAGCCGCATTCCGCCTGGCAACATTATTTCAGATGACATATCCTGGTGCACCCTGTATTTATTATGGCAATGAAGTCGGGATGATGGGCGGACGGGATCCGGAAAATCGAGCAGCCTTCTCCTGGGATGAATCCCACTGGGATCATGACCTGCTGCGAGCATTCAAGTCCTTTACGCATATCCGGCATGCACATCCTGTCCTGCGAACTGGTGAGTATGTCCCGATATACGCAGAGGGTCGGCATCTCATGATCCTTCGTCATTTGGAAGGACAGCGGATGCTCACAGCATTTAATGCCAGCGATTACAATTGGGATCTTAATGTTTTGTTGGAATCTCATCTAGAAAATGGCACACTTCTCAAAGACCTCTTGAGCGGAGGAATAGCGGTCATTCAGGATGGTTATCTGAGGAACTATGTCCTCCCGTCTTGGGAAGGTGCGATCTTTGAACCCCAACTAGATCATCAGGATTAAATTTGTTCAAGAATTTATCACTTATATTCAATGTGTTCAAATACTGCTGATTTCTTTGAACAATTCGCGTTATATCAGGTATATATCAAAAACTTTTAAAAGCTATGTTTGATCAGTGGGTTATGTTGTGATTTGAATTTTCGACTAGGTTGGATCACTTTTTGGGTAAAATTGCCCACGTTCCCAGCGCTAACAAAACAATACCAACTATGCGAGACCAATCTAAAGGAATAGGTTCTCCACCTGCTATTCCAAAAGTATCCACTATTACAGCTACTATCATTTGACCAGCGATAATCGCTGATAAGCCAGCCGTGACGCCTATCTTGGGCAATGCATAAGCAACACCTGTGATAATACCAATTCCAAGTAGCCCCGAGGCAATGATTAATCCTATTGTTGGGGTTTGTATAGATGTGGACAGCACATTTCCCTGTCGAGTATAAATCACAGCCAAAACCAGACCAGAGGCTACGCCACCAACGAAATTGACTAATAGTCCGGTTAAAGTAGCTCCTGTAATCTTCCCTACAGCGCTAATAAGTGAGGATTGTGTTCCTATCGCTAAACCGCTAAATATTGCCACGATGAGTGCTGTCAGGATTGATTTCTGCATATTATCCCTTTCATCCATGTTTGGGTGTTTGTTAATATCCTTATTCAATCGCATAACTGAGATGGTAGATTTTCAGTTAGTGAAAACAATGCATGTTGTAAGTGTCACAAAACTCTCAGGAAAATCCTTTTTTTGCATCAACAGGGAAAGCCTAACATTAAAAACTTAACTCAGCTCAACGGTTGATAACCTTAACATGTCAATATGAAAAATTAACAAAAATCATCTTATTTGAGTCAAAATCAACATCTCATTTAGACAAACCTCATAACAGGCACATTATCAACACAAGTCTCGTTAAAAGAAATTCTGGAGTGTTTTCGAAAAATATTCACGTTATTGGATTATATCAATAATTCAGATCAAATTTTTCAACAGTCTGGATATTTGATTGAAATATAGTATTATGATTATTGCTTTTCTCTTATTCTTTCTTATCTTTCTTGAAAACCTTAAGGACGGCGATCTTTGTTGTGTGGTTGAAGGGAGATGGATCAAGTGGGGATGAATCGACAATCGTATCAGGGTACCCTGTTATATCCTGGGGAACTTGAATGATCTGATGGAATGAGAGATACTCACTTTGGCAAAGTGTGTTTAATTCCGACATGAAATCCGCACCAGAGAGAAACAGCGCATTATTGATCACTACTAACCAGCCATCATGGGCTACCAGGGCACGAACCTTATTGACCAGGCGAGTAGTCTCATGTTGCAGGTCAACCTTGCCGGCATTTGTGATCGAGAAAAATGGTGGGTCTAAGATCACGCAGTTAAACAGCTGACCCTGGCTGCGCATCCGTCCTGTAATGCGAAAGAAATCCCCTTTGAGAAGTTTATAATTTTCTTTTGGTAAGCCGTTCAACAGCCAGGAGCGTTGTGCAATTTGGAGGAACCGGCTGTTTACATCCGTTTGAATCACCTGTTTTGCACCCCCAAAGCCGGCAGCGACCCCCAGGCTGCCTGTATATGCAAAGGTATTCAGAACTCGACTCCCCAACATGTTTTCACGCAGCCATAGACGCAAGTTGCGTGTATCAAGGTAGAAACTGGCGTCCTGGTTGATTTTCAGGTCAAGGGCATAAGTGATGTTGTACTCATTGATAGTTTCAGCCAGGTGATCACCGTTGATCAGCAGGCCGTTTCGTAATTTTTCTTGTGGGTTTTGCCGCTGCTTTAACAACACTGCGTTTAGATCATTGATGTTTTCCGTTGTCCAATTTACGACTTGTTCAATGATTTGATCTAAGATGCCAGGTGGTTTTTGATCAAAGACCACCAGGGTAGGTCCATAGCGGTCGAGGATCAAGCCTGGGCATCCCTCGGTGTAACCGTTGAAGAGCCGGTGTGCCTCCGGAAGAACTTTAGACTCCAAGCGCAGGCGAATTGCTTTGATAAAACGTGTGAATATACTCTGTTGGCGATCCATTTTCTAATTTTACCTGCAGTCATCATCAGTATTAATTAGGTGTTAATAAATAGTTATTTATACATAACTAAGTTCATGATATAATCGAGCAGAATGATCAAAAGTTACAGAGGAGACAACGATGGTTGCATTTGTTGAACAATATTCACCGATTATCCAGGCACTGATGGGCACCTTTTTTACATGGGGGGTGACCGCGCTTGGCTCTGCAATGGTTTTCTTAACCAAAGAAGTTAGTCGGAAGTTGCTGGATGGTATGCTTGGTTTTGCATCTGGCGTCATGATCGCAGCCAGCTATTGGTCGTTACTGGCACCAGCGATTGAACTTTCGCATAACTTGGCTATGCCAGCCTGGTTCCCAGCAGTCTCAGGGTTTTTATTAGGTGGTGCATTTTTATTCATTGTGGATAAGCTCTTACCGCATCTTCATATGGGACAAAGTGAACCAGAAGGACCAAAAACCTCCTGGCAGCGCAGTATTTTATTGATCACAGCTATTACCCTGCATAATATTCCGGAAGGATTGGCAG
>JAYELT010000150.1:17187-22714 GCA_034717715.1 Chloroflexota bacterium
GTGGATAAGCTCTTACCGCATCTTCATATGGGACAAAGTGAACCAGAAGGACCAAAAACCTCCTGGCAGCGCAGTATTTTATTGATCACAGCTATTACCCTGCATAATATTCCGGAAGGATTGGCAGTAGGTGTGGCATTTGGAGCTGCTGCTGCAGGAATTGAGGGCGCTGATGTTGCTTCAGCAGTAGCACTGGCACTTGGTATCGGGATCCAAAATTTCCCTGAAGGGTTGGCCGTCTCCGCCCCCTTACGCCGTGAAGGTTGGAAACTTGGCAAATCATTTATGTACGGTCAATTCTCCGGGATGGTTGAGCCTGTTGCTGGTTTGATAGGTGTTGTTGCCACACTTTTAATGCGGCCCATATTACCATACGCCCTGGCTTTTGCTGCCGGTGCGATGATCTATGTGGTTGCAGAGGAATTGATCCCTGAATCAAAAAGATCTGAGTCGCACTCTGATATCCCCACCATTGGTGTGATGCTTGGATTTTCCGTGATGATGCTGCTGGATGTCGCTTTGAAATAGATTTTATTATCCGATGAAATTGAAGCCGGTTTTCTTTATGGACGACCGGCTTTTTATTTTTCAGTCAGCTGCCAGACCTGATACAGACCAAGATTCCCGCCCTTGCCATCAGAAAAAAATGATTCGATCACCTGGAAGCCAGCGTTTTCTGCCAGGGTTGTCAGTGATGTTTCGTCAAAGGTGTGTACATAACGCACACCGGGAGTATCACCCGCCCTCCAATCCAGCAGTACATCACCCTCATCAATACTTGTGGCTTCGAGCCCCAACGTAGACCACGGCAGAACGCGATCTCTCAGGCGCGGGCTGTTGCGCCACTGCCAAACAGAGACTGCCACCTTGCTCCTTGGTGAGACCAGGTTCGAAAAGGTTGAGGCTGTCTTTTGGCGGAAAGCTGCTCCAGGAAGGTGATGCAAGACGGCGAAAGAGACTAACCAGTCATAGGGTGCGGCAGGGATGAGACTTGGCCAATCCGGATCAGCCATATCGACTTGACAGAAGCGAAAGTGAGCTTTGTTGATCTCGTGCATCAATTCCCTAGATTTGGTAAGCAATTCAGCGCTCATATCCACACCCAGGTATTGTCCCTGAAAACTTTGTGCTTTCAACGCCCTTGCCAGGGATCCATTACCGCACCCCACATCAAGAACAATATCATTTTGGTGGACAGATTCCAATATCAAACGCACACCAGGTTGGACTCGCCCGCGCGTGGCTGAGAAAGATGTGGCGTATTGCTGGTAAAAGCTCTGGTTGATTTTGAGAAGTTGCTGCTGAACCTTGTTGTTCATGATGCTCAAAGTATATTGTAAAAACCGGCTGATCGTCAATGATAAAAAATATCGGTTTGGATTTTTCCAAACCGATATTTTGAGTTTTGGTTGGTGAAAGACTTAAGTTGGATTAACTGTTTCACCTGGCGGCTGTGATCCAACCTGTTTCTTGCGTTTGTTCAGCCACATGCGCTGCTGAACGCTTTCAGGTGTCACCAGACCGATTAATTGACTGTTTTCGATCACAGGTTGCACCCTGCTGGCTGCAAATTTAGATAAAACATCCTGTACGGGGGATTCAGGGTCAAGCCCTTGAGGTTCAAAACCTATGGCAGTATATGCCGGGGCTTGATTTCCAGATTTTTCCAGGGCAATCATGAGGTCACTCCGACGAATAATCCCCAGAAAATTTCCATTTGAAACAACGGGAATGTGCTGCTGTCCGGTTGCCAGGGATAACTGGAAGACGCTTTCTAACGTTTGGTTGGCTTCAATTTGATAGAACTGTGATATCATTACGTCTCGAACGACAAGGCCCTTCACGCCTGCTTTGACTTCAACAGCTTCCCCTTCTGCACCAGCGCCTGACCAGATAAAAAGTGCTGTCAGGATCAGCCATGGGTTGAAGAATAATCCCGCAATTCCCATTAATACAGCAAATCCACGCCCAATGTTGACCGCAATGCGGGTTGCTTTAACATAATCAAAATGTGAGGCTAGAATCGCTCGCAGCACACGGCCGCCATCCATTGGGAACGCAGGGATTAAGTTAAAGGCTACCAGGGAGACATTTACCGTCAGGAGACGCAGCCAGAAGTTGTCCAGTAAAACTGAGAGATTCATGGTTTGCGACAGCGCACCTGAGACAATTAAACCGACAAATAGTAGGATGCTGATCAAAACATTAACTGCTGGACCGGCAGCTGCCACAAGAAATTCATTTTTTGGTTTTTCAGGCATTGAATCCAATCGTGCAACACCACCAATCGGCAGCAATGTGATATCACGAGTCGCAATTCCGAAGCGCCTGGCGGTTAATGCGTGGCCTAATTCATGCAGGACCACACACAGGAACAGGGCTAAAATAAACAGCACTTCAACGAACACGTCCATAGCCGCCCCGCCTGAGAATAAAGTGGAAAAACCGGCCCATAATAAAAGGAAGAAGAAGGTGAGATGGATTTTAAGATCAATCCCAGCAATCCTTCCGATTTTCCATGACCATTTCATGTTTTCACCTCTTTTTCTATTTCTTCTTTCTTGTTATACAAAATACCTGTTGATTATAAGAAATGTGTTGGCAACTTGTAAATGCTTTGTAAGGGGATACTCTTATAAACGTTCACCGTAAGGTAGATAACTGGGTACAATTTAAATGTATGAAAGCAGAAAGCTGGAAGAAGAAGCGAGAATATAGCACGGCTGAAAAAGCCCAGGCATTGGCTATCTTGGGAGATTTAAGGGATGGATTGGATCTAAACACTGCCCAGCGTTTGCATCCCAAGCCTGATGGTGGGGGATTTATCCCCAAACATGCCCTTGTTGCGGTTTATTATCAGATGGTAGAGAGTGGAAAATGGGATGCGGATGAGGCTTTGTTATCAAAGATCCGCATGAAACCAACCCGGACGCTTTCGGGAGTCACAACGGTGACGGTTTTAACACGTTATCATCCTTGCCCGGGGGAATGTATTTTTTGTCCTGAAGAAGAAAAAATGCCCAAGAGTTACTTGAGTGAGGAACCAGGCGCAAAGAGAGGTTTGCAATTTTCGTTTGATCCCTATACACAGGTCCAGGGCAGAATCCAGGCTTTGAAATCTATAGGTCATACAACGGATAAGATTGAGTTATTGATCCTCGGCGGTTCTTTCAGCGCGTACCCCCGTGATTACCAGGTGTGGTTTGTCCGACGATGTTTTGATGCGATGAACAGTGTTAACCCGACCGATGAACCCGGCTTTAATTCCCTCGAGGAAGCACAGGCAAACAATGTTCATGCCCAGCACCGCAACGTTGGGCTTGTGATTGAAACACGTCCGGACCTGGTTGACCGGGAGTCATTAAGTTGGTACCGAGAATTGGGCGTGACCAAAGTGCAGATGGGCGCCCAGAGTCTGGATGACCGGATCCTGCGTTTAAATAAACGCGGCCATACTGCTCAGGAGACCCTTAACGCGGTTATGCTGCTGCGGGCAGGTGGATTTAAAGTTGTGCTGCACTGGATGCCAAACTTATTGGGTGCTACACCTGAATCCGACCATGATGACTTCCAGCATTTGTGGGAAGAAGGAACCTATTGTCCCGATGAACTCAAGATCTATCCCTGCCAACTGCTGGAAAATACTGAACTGTACACGATTTGGCAGGAAGGGAAATACCATCCCTACTCAGAAGCGACTTTATTGGACTTAATAGCTGACCTAAAAACGGTTGTCCCGCGTTATTGCCGGATTAACCGGATAATTCGGGATATCCCCTCGACCTATGTTGTTGCTGGGAATAAAAACACAAGCCTGCGTCAGGATATTCAGCGGGAAATGTCAAGACGCGGCACACATTGTGATTGTATTCGCTGCCGGGAGATCCGGCGTCGAAAAGTAACACCAGGTGCATTGACCCTACAAGATTTAGTTTACCACCCGGCCCATGCAGAGGAGCATTTCCTTTCCTTTGATACACCAGATGATATGCTGGCCGGTTTTCTCAGGCTTTCTTTTCCGGAGGATACGCATCTCACTGGATTGGCTGATCTGGATGACGCCGCGATTATCCGGGAGGTGCATGTCTATGGATTATCATTGGAAGTAGGAGAGGAACGCTCAGGTATTGCCCAACACAGTGGATTGGGCACCCGGTTAATTGAAGAAGCAGAGAGCATTGCCAGGGAAAAAGGTTTCCATTGGCTGGCTGTGATCGCAGCGGTCGGCACACGGGCATATTATGCAGGTCGGGGATTTGAAATGGGCGAACATTATATGGTAAAGGCGATTTAGTGCAGTTTGAGAGTTAGATATTTTCCACTTTTATCGTAATTTGTAGATGACAACCTTAATGGTTTAAGATAGGTTTATGAGGAAACAGAAATTCTCACTGGATGATCAAGATAAGGCGATCGTTGACCTGGTTGAAAGATCCAGCCAAAAAACATTAGCCACATGGGCAATTGATTGCGTTGAACGAGTCCTGTCATATTATGAAGAAGCCTATCCGGAAGATCATCGTCCAAAACAAGCGATTGCAGTGCTGCGCACCTGGATTAAAACAGGCGTGTTTTCAATGGCAGTGATTCGGAAGGCAGCATTGGATGCCCATGCTGCGGCGCGCGAGGTAGGCGAAGATAATGCAGCTCGATCTGCCGCACGGGCAGCAGGGCAGGCTGTGGCTACAGCGCATGTTCCAACCCATTCTATTGCTGCAGCTAATTATGCATTACAGGCGATCCACAGGGATGCAAGCGTATTTGATGCCGAGGATAATGTTGCCAAAGAAAGAGCATGGCAATATCAACATTTGGTTGAAATGCAGTGAGAATAGAAATCAGGGGGTCAACAGCTGGACTTTTAAGCAGGGTCTGCTTTGTTCTGAATACTAAGAAGCATCATAAAAATAAAGACAAATATTGATAGGCTAATGGACGCAGCAGTAAGGCAAGCAGCCCCATCAACATGCCAACCAACCAGCCTATCAGCACATCAGAAAGGTAATGGACACCCAGGGCTATCCGAGAAATACCCACCCAAGGAGCCCAGATGGCTAATGCAAGGCTGAACCAGGGTGGTCCAATAACAGCACCCATCACAGCTAAGGCCGCAGATCGGGCAGCGTGACCGGATGGAAAAGAATGCGGGTCAGTGATGCGATAGATTTGACCCCATTCACCCTCAGGTCGAGGTCGTCGGATGGAAAATTTTATCAAGATCACTGCAGCTGCCATGATGACCAGGCCGACTGCTAAAAAGCCAGCACGCAAGCGCCATTCCCCATGACTAAAAAACCAGATACTGAACAATCCTATCAACCAGAACCATGAATCCCCTGAATGCGCAAAGACCTTTAAGACCACTGAAAGCACGGCCTTTTCCGGTGGCACAAGCAATGCCTTGGAGACTCGAGCGTCTAATTTTAAGAGCTGCCGTAACCAGCGTTTCACAATGATGCCTTCAGATCCTTGCGCAGGATTGCCAGCTGGTGTGGCTTGTCTGCATCCATACCCATCTCAGCAAAAG
>JAYELT010000150.1:22814-26390 GCA_034717715.1 Chloroflexota bacterium
CGAGTTCGGCAAGCATCTTGAAATAGGCTTGATGATTGCGATAATCTACTTTTTGTTGATAACCAATAGCTGCAAGGAGACCAGCCTCCATCATATTGGTACCAAAGGAGCGGCCTTCATAAACAGGCGTGGTGGTCATCAAGTACTTCACACCAGCTCGCTTAAAGAGGTCAACATCCCTTGTTGTGGTCGTGTTGGTAACAATGACTTTGCCTTGCAGATTATCAGGCATATAACGTGTGATGTAATGACAATCCCCGGCGATGACACTTGATTGCTCAAAAGCCCATCCATATTTCGGTTTGCGTTGGTGCTGGGATTCTCCCACCGGGTAGACCCATTTGAAGGGCAACCGGCTGATAATTGGAATTAACAAAGCCGCCAAGATCTTAATTCCCTTTTCCCTGCGAATAGGCAGGGGAATCCCAAGAGAAAATAATATGTCACCAAATAGACATTCATACCCCGCGTCCACAAAAGACCGTAATAACCCATATCGGTCAACAGCGGTCATCACCAATACTCTCCTGCCAATTTTGTCCAGATAGTCACCAATCTCCATATCCAAAATGTGCGCTGATTGTGTTTCGACGGTGTTCTTCAATCCGCAGCCATCTACGACGGGTGTTTGATGCACATCCTGCACCAGTGGTAAGACTGAATGGAGGGGGTACCATTTTTTATCAACAAGAAGTCCCAGGTCTGTGCCGCCAACCCCAAAGGCATCCACCTTGCCATCCTGTTCCCTGTACATTTCCCGGGCAGCATTCATGTCGCCATTTGTACCTATGCGTTGAATGTGGACATCCTGGCCAAGAAGTTTGATGAAAACAGATTTATCGCGCGTGGATGAACCGATGCTGACACTGAGGGCTTTTTTCATGGATAGATCCTTTTTTATGCTTAGCGGAAAGTATACCATAGACTTATATCATCCCGTTCGTTAACATTTATTTATTAATGCCACATTATTGGTGTTCTCACTGTTCAATAACGGTATAATTCAGTTTTGTTTTGGAAAGGAATGTGTCTTTGAGAGATCAAAAACTAGCAATATTATGGGACATGGATGGTACCATTTTGGACACAAAAGCGTGTCATTTTTTCTGTTGGCAAACAACTCTGAAGAATTTTGGATTTGAAATGGATAAAAAGATCTTTGATGCCAACTTTGGTCGAAATACACGTTCAACAATGCCTCTGTACCTGGGATTTGATCCTGATGAAGCACTTTTTGACCAGATCCTGGATGATTATAGAAGACGTTTAATGCATCTCATGCCACAACAATCAAGTTTGGTCCCTGGGGTTGTGTCCTGGTTGCAGGATTTTAAGGATCATCATGTCCCCCAGGTGATTGTTTCATCAGCAGCAATGGAAACGCTTGAAAGCATATTGACGACCTTCGACTTGCGAGATTATTTTGACCATATCATAGCCGGAGCGGAGCTACCTGCCAAACCGGAGCCGGATGTCTTCTTAAAGGCTGCAAAAGCCCTGGATTATGCTCCTGAGAACTGCTGTGTCATTGAGGACTCGCGGGCTGGTGTTATGGGGGCAAAGGCGGCAGGGATGCATTGCATTGCAGTTACAACGACCTTTGCGAAATCCGATCTTTCCTTGGCAGATGCTGTGATATCGGATTTTACTACGCAGATTAATTCTGTCCTGGAAGAGGTGGGTATGTCACAATTAATTTTGACCCCGGATTAATCTTATTTCCTGAAAGAAAAACTACTTTATAATAAAAATACAACTTATCGATATTTAGATTAAACCCAGAGGATATCATGACATCATCAGCGTGGGTTGTTATTTCACGCCAATTGACAAGGAGATGACGATGAATTCCAGGCATGTAATGAAGTTTCTCCAACGTTTTTTCCATGTGTTGTTAACCTTTATTATGATCTCAGGTTTGTTAGTCGCCTGTCGATGGCCTTGGCAATCTGCTGACGAAACTCCAACTGAAGAAGTGGTGCCCAAGGAGACGGAAGAAGGTGGTTTTGCTTCTTCAGAACCTCGCAAGGATTTGCCGCCGGCACTGGTGGAAGTCACACCTCTCCCGGGTAGTTCCATTGCCCTACAACAACCCATTACACTTTATTTCAACCAACCGATGGATAAGGGGTCTGTAGAAGCGGCTATTCATTTTGATCCAAGTATTAGCGGACGTTTCTCCTGGCAAGGTGAACGCATTGTCACTTTTACACCCGATCAACACCTTGCTGCCGATAGCGAATTACACCTGGTTGTGAATACCAGTGCACAAGCAACAAATGAAAAGAATCTGAGGTCAGTGATTGATCTTGACTTCCAAACTGCTGATACCTTGCAGGTCATCCAGACCGTTCCTGCGGATGGCACGCAGGAGATTGACCCTGAATCAGCAGTCTTTATGGTTTTTAACCAGCCTGTCGTCAGCCTTGGCAGGGCAGCAGAAACTGACCCTGCATTTACGCTTGCACCAGAAGTTCCCGGCACAGGGGAATGGCTGAATACCAGCACCTATATCTTTACGCCGGAAACTTCCATGGAAGGCGGCACCACCTATTCGGTGAACCTCAATGAAGGATTGATTGCCACGTCAGGTGCAGGGTTGGATCCTTTTGAGACCAGGCATTCCAACTTCTCAACCACACAACCAGCTGTACTGAACATCCTGCCGATGTCAGATGAGATGCTCAGTATCAATGGACCGGTAGAAATCCAATTCAATATCCGCATGGATCCAGGGAGCGTGGAGGATCACTTTACCCTGATATCATCGGAGGGCATGGAAGTCGAGGGCTTTTTTGAATGGGATGAGGGGAATAAAAAAGTCTCATTTACACCCATGGAAAATTTGGATCGTAACAGCACATATACGCTCCAGTTAGATCAGGGAGCGGAATCTTTTGGGGGCTTGCCTATTCAGATCCCCCTTGAAACATCTCGAGTCACCTATCCCGTTTTCTCGGTTGATCCCCAAACCGCACCGAAATTTAAACCCTATTCAAGTCAATTTGGTCAATACACCATTCAATTTACGACGCCGCTGAATAGGAAAATATATAAAAGTGCCATCAGCATTCTGCCAGAAGTGATCGGTAAAAGTGCTTATTTGAATGCAGATAATTCCAGCGTGAACCTCTCCGGTTATTTTAAGCCGGAAACAGAATATACCGTTACGCTGGATGCTGCTCTTGAAGATAAATGGGGTAGTCAGCTTGGTGAAACGGTGACCTATACATTTTTCACACCATCAGCAGAGCCTTCCCTCAGCGTGGCTGCTGGATATACCAGCAATAACCTGGTCTTTGTGCCTGCAGCCACTTCAGAAATCGTATTACAGGCGACGAATGTCAATACGGTTACTTTGGATCTATCGCCTATCAGCATCGATGATCTGATCACATTGCTGCATCCGGATAATTACGATTATCGGCAGCTCTTTCTTCCTGATCCGCTTGAAACGAGCGTTCAGAACCTCAACCTGGCCAGAAATGTCAGTGAGGTGGTTAGATTGCCGTTATCCTACCAGGGTAATTCGCTTGCTCCCGGTTTTTATTTCTTAAGGGTATCTTCACAAGATAT
>JAYELT010000150.1:26490-51337 GCA_034717715.1 Chloroflexota bacterium
TTGAAACGAGCGTTCAGAACCTCAACCTGGCCAGAAATGTCAGTGAGGTGGTTAGATTGCCGTTATCCTACCAGGGTAATTCGCTTGCTCCCGGTTTTTATTTCTTAAGGGTATCTTCACAAGATATCATTGGAGAATCGGATAAGTCAAAAAAGCTTTTCCTGGTTGTCAGCGAAAATAACCTTGTGATGAAAATTTCTCCTGACCAGGCATTAGTGTGGGCAACGCGCCTGGAAGATTACAGTCCATTGTCGGATGCGCCCATCTCAATATATAACACAGAAGGAAATCTGGTCACCAGTGGGCAAATGGATGCTTATGGTCTTTTCCAGAGCTCTTTCGAACGAATTGATAAGCCTTATAGTAATTTTTTCTCCCTGGTTGGCGAACCGGGTCAGGAAGATTTTGCATTCTCAATTTCAACCTGGGGAGCATCTTCGATCCTTTATGAAATGGGGATCAGTTATGATACGCTGCCTGCCCTCATGGATGCATATATTTACACAGATCGCCCGATTTATCGCCCGGGGGACACAATTTTCTTTAAGGCATTGATTTTTTCACGCGATAATGGTTTACTGCTATCCTCCAATCTTGATACTGTGAATCTCTCAATATACAGTGAGGGTGGGGTCGTTGGTGTCCCTGACGAGATCTATTCCAAAGACTTATTCCTGAACCAATATGGAACTGTTGAAGACCAGGTGGTGCTTTCGAGTAACGCGCCAACAGGCATGTATCGAATTGAAGTAGTGCATGAGGAGACTGCAATCAAAACGCTCTATTTCGATGTCGCCGCCTATCGAAAACCGAATATCGAATTGGCCGTGAATATGGATGAGAATGATATCCTCAATGGAGATGATTTTACAGGGGATGTTCAGGCGGATTATTATTTTGGTCTATTAGCTGGTGACGAATCTTTTTCCTGGGCTCTTTACAGTGATGATGCTTATTTTTATCTTCCTGGCTACCGTGTTGGCCCTATGAATACTGGTTGGCTCTTGCCAGAGCCTATGGATTATTCTCCGCTTGGGAGCACAGTCGCGTCGGGTGAGGGTACTACAGATATAAAAGGGCAAGCAAGTCTTGCGTTCTCGACAGCTGACTTGCTGGATGAAGAATCACAACAAGGCAGCTTGAACGAGATTACCCTGGAAGTTACGATTGCGGATGAAAGTGGTTTACCGGTCAGTTACCGGCATTCCGCCCTGATTCATCCCGAAGTTTTCTATATTGGCGTCCAACCTGAAACGTATTTCGGAAGAGCAAATACCGCATTTGACTTTTCGGTTCTGACGGTGGATTGGAATAAACAAGTGGTGGGGAATAAGGCTTTGGAAGCTGCCTTTGAGACCATTGAGTGGCAGGTGGAGGAAACCCCCAGCATTGAATTGCCGTATCGCTATGTGGAACAAACCTCTCTCATTGGCACTTCCAGTCCAATCACGGATTCGGAAGGTACAGCAAGAGTCTCTTTCACACCTCCTGATCCAGGTACCTATCGTCTGACACTCAAGTCCGGCGACGCTGTTACGCAGGTTTTGGTTTGGGTCTATGGTGAAAGCGGCGCGGTTTGGCCGCGTCAGAGCCAGAATCGGATCAATTTGACGGCGGATGCAGCAGATTATCAGCCTGGTCAAATCGCCCAGGTTTTCATTCCTAATCCCTTTGAAGGTGAGGTTAAGGCTTTGGTGACGGTTGAAAGAGGACTGGTCATGGAAACACAGGTGCTGACGATCACAGGGGCTGGCCATATGCTCCCAGTTCACATTGAGGAGAAGTCAATCCCGAATGTTTATGTGTCTGTGGTCCTGTTGGGAAAAGATGCCGAAGATCGCTCGAATTATCGGCAGGGAATGCTGAATTTACTCGTTACGCCTCTCCCAAAAACTCTGAACATTGATCTATCGATTCTTCCAGCAGAGACAGCACCGGGTGAGACAGTGTCAGCTACCCTCACGATTACAGATGTGACTGGGAACCCTGTTCAGGGTGAATTTTCTATTGCGGTGGTTGATAAAGCCCTGCTGGCACTAGTGGAAGCAAACAGCTTACCAATCCTGGAAGCATTATATGCAGATCAGCCGCTTTCTGTTCAAACAAGTCTATCGCTCAAGACGTATGCCAGCCAGTTGGCTTTGACTAACCTTGACCTGGGAAGAGGTGGTGGAGAGGGGATGGGAGAGCAACCTGTCCTGCGGGAAGATTTTCCCGACACGGCTTTCTGGCAGGCAAATGTGATCACCGGCGCCGATGGGACTGCTCAGATCTCAATTCCTATGCCTGATACCTTGACGACTTGGGTCGTGAATGTGCGCGGCCTCTCGGAAGATTACATGGTCGGTCAAACAGAGGCTGAAATTCTGACACAGAAGGATTTGATGATCCAACCGGTGACACCAAGATTTCTTGTGGATGGTGATGAAGTTGAGATGTCAGCACTTGTATTCAACAACACGCAGCAATCTCTGACAGTGGATGTGACCCTCCAGAGTGTGGGCTTCATGCTGATCGATGGTATTCAGGAAACCCAGACGGTGACCATTGACCCTGGCGATCACGAACCTGTGACCTGGCGAGGGATGGTTAGCAGCGTAGAGATGGTTAGCCTGGTATTCAAGGCTGATTCCGGGGACTACGCAGATGCAAGCGCACCAATCTGGGGGGACCTGGAGGTGAAGCGTTATGTGATGCCATACACCTTCAGCACGACGGGTCAGATTGCTGATGAAGGGAACCGATTGGAATTGGTCAGCTTGCCTTTGTCCACAGATCCGTCTTCAGGTGAGTTATTGCTTGAATTGACCCCATCACTGTCAGCCACACTGGTTGAGGGTCTGGAAGCGCTTGAAAACCATACCTTTGACGATACCGTTTCGATCCTCTCCCGACTCTTAGCCAATTTGAACGCCTACCTGGCATTGTCCGATCTTGGCATCGATGCGCCTGAGCTGGAGGTTAATCTGGCAGACCTGGTGGATGAAGCTATCCAGAAGCTGCTTGCCGCTCAGAATTACGATGGTGGTTGGTCCTGGTGGGTGAAGGCAGGTTCTGCAAACACGAATTCAGATGTGTTTATTACCGCTTATGTCCTGCTGGGGCTTGAAGGGGCATCAGAAGCCGGATTGGATGTTGGCGAGGGATTCGTTGAGAGGGCAGTGGAATTTCTCTCAGGTCGCTTAGCCCAACCGGGATCCATTTCCGCCAGCTGGGAGCTTGACCAACTATCATTCCAGCTATATGCCCTGCGGAACAGGCTGTCAATTGCGGATTCTTTAATTGATGGCTTGTATGCTCGCCGCTCTGAGTTGAGCCCATGGTCATTGGGTTTGTTAGGCTTGACCGTCCGGGAATTCGAGGGGATGAGTGATCGTGTCGCGACACTGATGGCTGACCTGGAAGCGATGGCGATTCGATCGGCAACCGGTGTACATTGGGAAAGCAACGGGGGAACCTGGTTATTACCTGGTACAGTTGGCTTTAATACCGCAGTGGGCGTTTATACTCTGGCGCAGCTGAACCCGGCTTCAACCAGCCTTTCATTGGCGCTGCAGTATCTTGTAAACCTCAGGCAGTCTGATGGATTATGGCCATCTACTTTTGAATCTGCCTGGTCATTGATGGCAATAACAGAAGCTTTGAAGGGGACGGGTGATTATCAAGCTGAATTTAATTTCCAGGCATCCTTGAACGACATATTGATCGCGGAGGGCGCTGCAGAAGGATTGGCACCGATGACAGCGGTTACCACCGCATTACAGATAGATGCCCTTTTCCCGGATTCTCCTAATGCTCTTCTGATCGAACGAGATTCCGGTTCCGGTACATTGTATTATCGGGTCGATCTGCAGACTTATCAGCTTGCAGACTCTGCTGAAGCAGTCAACCGCGGGATCAGTCTGCAAAGAGATTATTACCTGGTGGGAGAAAGCTGCCTGGAGCTGGAAGAATGCGAGCCTATCGAATCATTAACACTGGACCTGGATGATCCATCACAAATCATCAAGGTCGTGCTGACGGTGACCACTTCTCATGACATGTTCAATTTCTTGCTGGAGGATTTCATCCCTGCCGGCACAGAAATTCTGAATAGAAACCTGCTGACGTCACAAACACTGACTGAAGATATCCTGCCAACCTACAATCCCCGCTTACCATTTATCAATGGATGGGGGTGGTGGCTTTTCAATTCCGCCCAGATCTGCGATGATCAAATCTTATGGACAGCGGATTATGTTCCAGCAGGGACCTATACGCTGACCTATGAGCTGGTCCCATATCTACGGGGTGCCTTCCAGGTCTTGCCTGCGCATGCCTGGCAATATTTCTATCCCGAAGTCCAGGGGACATCAGCAGGAGAGCTGTTCACAATCGATTAGCCATCTTGGTGGTTTGTAGCTCAAAACGGTTGTCCTATTCGTTAATATGGAAGCATCATAAAACTGTGTCTAGAGTGCTGATAATTCAAGTTGATCAGGCGCAGCAGAAAAATTATTTTTGCCCCACGAATAGACCATAACCAAAAAATTGATCAAGATTCCTGGGTGTAATAATTCCCTTTTGGGCTTCTCTCACGAATTTTCTGTAAGCCGGGTTATTGATGTAGAGGGAAAACATTCTTCCAAGAATCGCCAGCATCCCTCCAAAGCGATATCGTTTTACTATGGCTTTGGACTCTTCTTTTATGTTGATTTGATTCGTTCTTACAACGATATTCTTTAACTCCGCATTTTCAAGTAAATTTGCCCATTGACTGGAAGATAAAGGTTCCCCTGTATCACTTCCACCCTGGGATATCCAATCCAGTAATTCTGGCGGGGGTGGGAATTTAAGCCAGGTTGACTCATTCAGACCAACATATCCTCCCGGTTTGGTGACACGAACATACTCATTTACGGCTTTTTGTTTGTATTCCGAAAAAGCGGTCACTGATTCGGTGATGACAAAGTCAAAAAAGGATGGTTGATTTATCATGGTTCCTCTTCTCTTGACGTCTTCCACCTGTTTGGTGTTGTTTTCTGTGTTGATTTGGGGAAGAAAGGACTCTTGATAATTTAATTCTACTCTGATCATAAATTAAAAATCTGCATATTAGACACATACAAAATCGGCATTAAATCGCTGACATTTGTTAAAATCAGTTGTCAGAATGGTCAAAAGCCTGGTTGTGATTGTCCTATGGTCTCTAGGGAATGAAAATCAAGTGATCAGGATTCAGCCTGTCACGAAGGGGATGACTGCAATGAGGATGAAGCCAAGTAAAACGATCAAACTCGCCAGGAGAACGTCACTTTTTTTGCGGACATCCACGGCGTCTAGAAATGGTGGTTGACCGCTTATTTTAAGGATCGGTCCGCCTTTCCAGGCGAAAAATAACCCGCCGATCAACCCGCCAATATGGCCCATGTTGTCGATGTTTGTACTGGGTACAAATCCATAGGACAGGTTGAGGATCAGGATAAAACCAAGGTTGATGATGGCCTGACGTGTGCGTTCAGGTCCGAAAAGCTTCCAGTTTTGAATTAGAAAGATGCCATCTGCAGCGAGTAATCCAAAAAGGGCTGTGGATGCGCCCAGTGATGGGGCAGTGGTGAACACATACGAAAAGATGTTTCCCGCAAAACCAGACAATATATACAGCAGTAAAAATCGCCCGTGTCCGTAAAAAATTTCCAATCGTCGTCCGAGGATATACAGGGCATACATGTTGAAGGCGAGGTGCAGGATAGACCCATGCAGTACGGTTGGCGTGATAAACCGCCACACCTGTCCTATGCGTATGAATTCATTGATCTTACCACCGTAAAAGAAAAGTACATCAAAGCCGGTGACCATTTCGATAATGAACTGGAGGATGAAGATAATGATAGTGATCACAATCAGGGCGATTGTGACTTTTGGTTTACGATGGGGCATCCTCACACGGATGGGTTCGCTCGTTTTTGGTTTTACGGGAGGGGGCGATGAATCGTTTATAATGACACCTTCCTGGGGTTGATGCGGTGGTGTTCAGCAGAAATAATACTTTCAATGACGTCCAATGTGTTGTCCAATTTGTCATTTTCATTGAGAACAATGTAATCAAAAATATCCAGGGTTTGGAATTCAGACCTGGCTGTTTCGATGCGCAATTTAAGCTCCTCATCGGTTTCACTGCGTCGAGCTTTAAGTCGCTGAAGCCATTCTTCTTTGGTGTTGGCTGTCACGAAGATCAATATGGCTTCAGGACATAGCTGGCGAACCGTTTGCGCTCCCTGCACATCCAGGCGCATGACCACATCCTCACCGCTTGCCAGGGCTTCCCTGACCTGTGATTTGGGGACGCCTTTATAAGCTGAATAGACCCAGGCATGTTCCAATAATTCACCATCGGCGATCAATTTCTCAAAAGTTTCGGCACTGTAGAAGAAATAATCCACCCCATCCACTTCATTGGCGCGCGGGGCACGGCTGGTAGCGGTGATCACAAAGTGAAAAGGCAGCTTTCGGGCTTTCAGGCCTTCTACAACGGTGTCTTTACCAATGCCTGAGGGCCCTGAAATGACGATCAACAGGGGTGTATGCTGCGGCTTCTTCATGTCAAAATTAATATCTGTCATCAAGGTATCCATTCATTCTCATGGAATCAGCCTGCTGGTCCAGGTTGGTGTGGGTTGCAATGGGCTATTCTCCAAACCCATTTCAAAATTATCCGGTCTCTTCTATTTAATTATTTTCTGTAGAAAATCCATTGAGATTTTTCCGTACTGCACGGTTCCCACTAAAATGACCTTCGATACAGTACGAAAAAGATTTTGAATTTCGCAAGAAAAAATCTGCTTCATTACACTCTTTTTGAGCTTTGATTATAATATATTGTAAGACACGAGCTGGAGAATTGCCAATGCCAACCTATACATACCGCTGTGATGATTGCCATCGATCCTTTGAAATTTTTCTGACGTATGCTGACTATGACAAGAAAACCGTCACCTGTCCCCAATGCGGGAGTGAAAACATCAGCCGCCGGATTGATAAGGTCCGGTTTGCAAAATCAGAGGACAGCCGGATTGAAGACCTGGCTGATCCTTCGCAATTAGAAGGGATTGAGGAAGATCCCAAAGCCCTGGGGCGCTTGATGCGCCGGATGGAGGATGAAATGGGCGAAGAGATCGGGCCGGAATTTGATGAAGTCGTGTCCCGCCTTGAAAAAGGACAGGACCCAGAACAAATTTCCCGCGACATGCCCGATTTGGGGGATGGCCCTAATGAGATGGGTGGGATTTAGAAGCGACTATCAACCTGACAGCAGCCGCAGCAGATCGTCAAAGGAGTTGACCCAGGCGATCGTCTTGAGGAAATCCGCCAGCTCTTCAAATTGTGCCCGGAAGGCAACCACAGCAGGGCCGACCGGGTCTTCCCCCGAGGCGCCGCCGCCCGGGTCGTCATTATAGGCACCATGAAAGGCAAAATAAGCCTGGTTGAGTTTACGGATCAGGTAGCCGTTGTCCCAGAAGAACTGACGCCTCGTTTCCATGTACGATTCTGCAGCCTCTATCTCGCCTTCCGCCAGCAGGCGGTCGACTTCTACCCGGGTGATGCGCATCTCCGCACGAAAATCGAAAGCATTTGGATCTGACTGAATTTCTTCAGGCGGGGGTGTGCTTTCCGCTGCAGCCGGTTCTGCTTCCGGCGGCACAAAATCAGGATAGTATTTTTGTAAGATCATCTGTCCCAACTCTTCACCGGCCAGCGACGCCGTGGTTTCGTTGATCGTGCGCAGTTCCGCATTGGTGTAATAATTTATCCCCAGAGGGCGCAGGGTCAGGAAATTGTGGATCCACTCGTGGGCGATCACCTCTGTGAGCCAGACGATATCGGTGGTCTGCCTGACCATGGTGGGGTAGGTGCCGATCCCGCCGATGGGGACTACCAGCGCGGCATGGTCCAGATCATTGAAAATGCGGGTTTCCAGTTTGTCCATCGTTTCAGTAGTGATTTCCGGGAGCAGGGAGACGTCCAGTGCCTGGATGATCTCATCCCGTGGAGAGACCACCAGGGAGTAGGGCACGTCGCTGGTTTTGAACAGCGAAGGCGGAATCACTCCACCCAGCATATCAAGCCCGGCACCCTGGAGGATATCGATCAGCTGTGCCTGCAGGATGGATTCGGCCACCGGCGCTAAAGTATCCAGACGGGCTTGTTCTTTCTGCAGGCTGGCACGGGTGGACTGGCTGGCGGCGTCAGGGTCCGCTATGGCGGGGTAAGCGTAGATCAGCAGCACCTCAGCCTCCAGGGCGTTCACAAGCCTTACTTGGGATAGGGTTTCCAGCACGACACGGGATTGGTCTTCGGGGGACAGGAAACGGTTCAGGCTCAACGCCCAGCCGCTGAGTTTGGCAAGGGCAGCGTCCAGCGTCCAGCTGCCGTAGTCAAATTCGATGGGGCGGGTCAGGCCGCGCACGCCTGAAAGCAGGCCCCCAGGAGGGACGGCCGCGCCCCCCAGCGTGAACAGGACAGCGGTGAGTAGGATTGCCAGCCGCAGCCCATGCCACAGGCGGCGCAGGCGCGGGACGATGCTTGATTTAAATGTCATGGGGGAATTCTAGCACATTGAAGGGTGGGATTGAAGTCAGCGCATCAGCAGGGGAAAACTTTCTAAGGGGTGTTCATTGAATATAAAATACTTAATCGATTATAAGGTGGTTTCTAAATAGAGGTTTACAACAAATACCTCATTCGGGATAGGCTTCACTATTTTCTTTGTTTATTCACCTATTGCTGGTCTAAATTCTACTTCCCAAGATATGTCCAAATACCACAATCCTCTCCAAGTTCTACCTGGTAACCACTAGCAGGAATATACATGGTTCCCCCAGCCATACCAAAATGATTATTCATAATTGATCCTGTCTTGGTTGTTATCCCCCAATAGCAACTATTGCTATCACCTTGAGATCGCCATACACCTGGAGAAATATCCTCACCAACCAAGTAGAATCCTGGTCTTTTGTCTTTTTGTGTTGGGTTCAATGTTGGTGAAGGTATAAGCGTCTCTGTAGGCGTATTAGTAATGGTTGAAGTGTATTGGGGTGTTTTTGTGGAAGTTGCTGTGACGATGACGATTTTCGGTGTATAAGTCGGAATAGGTGTATATGTTGGATATTCTGTGTAAGTAGGAAATGCAGTTAAAGTCGAATATGGGGTTTGCGATGGCACTTCTGTGAATTGTGAAATTGTTTGTTGCACATTTGACTTGATTGTTGGTGCTAAACGTTTCTCAATCACTGTGCAACCTGATAATAGAATAGCGATAAGTATTGTTATTTTGATAATGAGATATCTGAGTTTATCCATTTGTTTTCCTCCTAGAACAATATAAATTTTATTTTTCTTCAGAATTAATTTGTTTGTTCTGTCGATCAGCAGCTACTCCGCACTTTATATTACATTCAAGTGCATATCCTCTCCATGTCCAAATAATGTGTTAGCCCCAATTTGTTTCTATATAGTTGTAAGTCTCTTCAGGATCCAAAGCATGTGTTGTTGTACCTCGCCTTATGAATAGCTGCTTCTGTTGCCCCTCTGTTTTCATAAACACAGGTTTATGTGATTTGTCGACCTTTACAACACATACATCATTGCCCTGAATATTTTCAATCCTCATATTGATATAGGGGGATATATCCAATCCAATATAATCTCCAATTAGAGTATTTATGAGGTTTAAATATTTATCTTTTGAATTATTTGTTGTCTTATAATCGCCTTCTAGCCCGAACACATTACCATTATCCTCAACACCGATCACCAATGTCCCACCCTCACTGTTTAAAAATGCTGCAATGGTTTTCAACACAGAATGCCTGAGTTTTTTGTTTATCTGGTTTTCTCTGACATCCCATTGAAGTGAGCTTTTAAATTCCAAAGAAATACTTTCACCGAGAGTAATTATTTCTTCGATAGATTTCTTTCGAACTTCTTCTTGCTTAATAATTAATCCATCTAGATATTCATTGATGCATTTAGCGATTGTTTCTCGCCTTAACTCTAAGAAATTTTCGTAATTTTCCAATTTCCAAAGTTCTTCATTCATAGGAATGAATTGCTTTGTGAGGGCACCAGGGAAATTTTTCTCTATTTCAGGAAGGTATTCATTAGGTGGATTATTGGAGATATTTATGTTTGTGTCTGCCGTAAGAAATGCTCGATTTGCAATCTCGTTTACAATTTTTTTATGAATATGATTCTTTGGATCATATCCCTCTTCATACAATAGAGAACTTGGGAATATATGGTGACTTTGCCACCCAAAATAATTTCCTCCTGATCCGCCTAAAGGAATGCCATTTTCCCAATCCATTGCGCCATTAGCTTTCGCTAAAACGTAAGTCATACGATAAAGCGGATGGGATGTTGATCGCCCTTCTAAATCATTAGCATCAACTCTTGTTCGACCACGTTGATCCTTAATTGCATCAATTAATTCTTCCCATGGTTGGGTATTTCGGACAACGATTGATAAATCAAACTCTAATTTTTGGTCTGTTTGGCTTGTATATCTTGCCCATATATTTGCGAGATATAGCCAATGTATCGCATTATTAATTTCAGCTTTTGATTTAAATTTTCCATCATTGACTGAAAGATAAACAATAATTGGGATGAAAATATTATTTGTATTAACATCCTGTGTTGAATGGATAAACGCATGATTTGGTAATATCGAAACAAGATAGTCTAAAATCTTATTTAATTTTTTCCATCCCGCAATTAATTCTTCTTTAGGTCTGTCATGGATGATTTCAAAAAGAGCTCTATTAGTTACAACGCCAGTCATAGCCCTCGTCATAAAAGACAGGTCAAATTCGAAGTGCTTTTTTCCTAATTCGTCTAATTTTCCTTTTAATACTCTACGAGCTTCTGGCCAATGGCCCGTCATATGGGTTAGAGCAAGATCTGCATCTGTTAATTTTGTACCCTGCCGGTTCACTAAATCAAAAATATCAATAGCCACATTAATATTTGCTTGTGACGGAATGCTTAATATTGGCAAATCAAAATTTCTTATATTCTTTAGATTTGTTAAGTTATCCGTAAATATTTGTGCCTGTTTAAATGCAATGCCGTCATCTTCATATAAAGATTTTGCTATCTCAAATACTAAAATATCTTTTGAGTTATTAAAAACATCAACCACAGATACCCATATAGGTTGGTTCTTCATTGTGGTCGCTTGATAGTACATCAATTCAGCAGTGTCAATATTAAAATATAGCCTTCTTGGATCATATTTAATATCTTTTTCTCTATAATAGGGTGGGATTGATCCGTTAATGAACATAAACAATGTCGTCAATCTTTGTTGTCCATCAAGAATGACTTGGAGCAAGCCTAGTTTTTTGGGCAAATTATCAACATTCTTTAATGCCGGTGGGTTACTTGTTTTCCAAAATAATAATGAACCAACAGGATATTCTTTGAATAGAGATCCTATCAATTTTTTTGCTTGATCTCTGTTCCATACAAATTCCCGTTGGAATTCGGGTAGAACAATATCTAATTCGCAAATCTCGTCAAGTATTTGGCTGATTTTCATTACAAATCCCCTTCCTTGTTGCTGGATTGTATTTTCGTAATCATACCATAGAATGATTTTCGGATTTGTAATATTCCAAGTATTAATTTAGTTACAGCTTTGTTGTTATAATCAATAAGAGGGCATTTCCCCGCAGCTTGCTGCGAGATTACCCCACAAAATCTGTCCTGAAGGGTGAAATCCTATAATGCCCCGTTGCTTGCTGCGGGGATAAGGATTCCAAAGATTTTGGTGTTACTTTGAGCAGTTGATCAATGGGGAAATGGCTAGCATAGAACCCCATGATTTACGGTGGATTAATGCCTGGCTAAATTATGAAAGCGGAATGGATTTAATCCGTATTCAGCGGAACTTGCTACGACACAGGAGTATATTGGGGAAATGGACGCGAGCGCAAGGCGGCTGATTGCTGGAATTGAGTTTGATTTATCAGCATTAAAGGGAAAGGGAACAGCATGGCCACAGATGGACAAAAGCAAACAAAAAAGCTTAAGGGTAAATGGAAAGCATTTTTGGGGACACGGTTTGGCAGGTTTTTGAAACAATACATAGGATGGGTTGATGGACTTGCCATTGTACTGGCATTTATTGGATCTTTGTTTTACTGTAAAAATGGCTTTTTACCATACAATGAAGCATGGCATCAATTCTACAAAGACATTCATGCCGAGTTAATAGGTATTGGCATTACTGTTTTTATTATCGGTAACGCTAATCAATATCTTCAAATTAAAGCCGAAAAGCGCAGGCTTATTTTACAGATGGGAAGCCCAAATAATAATTTTGCAATTGAGGCGGCACGACAATTACAGCAAAGGGGTTGGCTCATTGATGGGAAAACAAAGGGAGCTTCTTTGAGGGATGCAAACCTGGAGGGGGCTGATCTGAGGGGTGCGCACCTGGAGGGGGCTGATTTGGTGGGGGCACACCTTGGGAGGGTCGATCTAGAAGAGGCACATTTGTCAAGAGCTAATCTGAGGTTGGCTTATCTAAAAGGTTCTAAATTGTCTAAATCACATCTTGATGAGGCTATAATGTGGGGTGTAAATCTAAAGGATGCAGTTTTGTATGATGCACATATGGAAAAGGCTGAGTTGTGGCTTGCCCACTTGGAGTATGCTGAGCTGATGGGTGCACACCTTGAGGGGGCTGACCTGAAAGATGCATACCTGGAAGGGGCTAATCTAGAGGATGCACACCTTGAGGGGGCTAATTTGAGAGGAGCACACATGGAAAGGTCTTATATATTGAATACAAATCTGAGGGGTGCTATATATGATGAAACAACAAATTGGAAAGACGCAGAATATAACAATAAAACCATATGACCTGATGAGCGCTTAGACCCAAAGGCTAAAGGGTTATTCAATTGGGACGAATTTGGGGACCAGCCAATGACAGAAAAAGAAAAATTGTGAAGAGGAAACATCTGCAACCTATACCTCAGGCGGTGTAAACGCTGTGGGAGGTTAGTACAGGCTTTAATGGTGCGATTTTCGCATACACTAAGGTTGGATTGAAGTCAGCGTATAAGCAGGGGCAGGAAGGTGTAGGTTTGTTTGGCTTCGATCAGGTTAGCGATCTCGATCCGCAAGGGATCCCAGGCGGTGGGAACCCGACTGAAAGCTGTTCGAGAGGCGATGATCTCCTGAAGCAGGAGGTCCGCCTGGTTTTCCTCACCGATCGCCGGTTTACCGCCATTCAGCAGCCAGAGGTAGGTGTAATCCTCCATGCCTTCCCGCAGCAGCTCCAGGCGGATGGAAGGCACCAGGCGGTTGCTGTCAGGATCGCAGGGATCAAAGGCGATCGTTTCATCTTTTGGCGGATAGAAGAAATAGCCGTCACCATTGCTAACGCCATTGGAAAAGGGTGTTTCCCATGGATACTCATCCCAGTCAGCCGTTTGCGGATAGTAATATCCGTCCACCCGATCCAGCCATGCCAGCTTGGGGAGAATTCTGGCATCTGTGCCTGGTCGGTCGATGACGGATGGATTTGCCAGTGGGAGTTCGTCAATAATCTGTGGGTACATTACTGGGGGATCAAAGATGTGTGTCGATTGCCACCAAACCTGTTTTCCATATGTTGTTTGTAGAGTATGAGCAATTTCACTTTCGTATGACGTAAGCCAATATAATTCAACATCTTCTGGTGGTCCATAATCATCATCTGCAGAAGGAGTAAGCCTGTAATCTTCGAAGGTTGCATTGACAGCATTGATAAAATCACCATAGCATGATTGAGGTTCGCCGACAACCGTTGCTTTATATTCTTCTGAAACAGTATCCCAATCGAACCCAAATTTACTTTCTAGTTGAGGGTGAGTTGGCAAGGCAAAACCCCACACCTGCAACGTGATGGGCACGGTTGCGGTATCAATCATTATTGTTCCGCTATACATGCCAGGCCTTGCGCTGTTTGGCACTTCAATTCGAAACCATAGGGGTTGATTCTTATTGGCAGGGAATTCAATCGTCTCTCCCAAGGAGACGGGATAAAGGGGGTCCGGCCAGGGACCAATCCGACCAAAATAGCCTGATATTTTGGCGATGGGTACATAATCCACCCGGAATAGATCAATGTTTTCTGCTGGGATATTGGTTATGCCATCAGTATGTGTTAATGGGGTTGTAGATACTATCAGGGATTGTGTTATCGGCGACTGTACCACAAGCTGAATGGGTTCAAATTCTCCCCGGGCGGCATATATGAGCAGCGGACTGGTGGTAGTGGGTGCTTGCTGAGTCTGGGTAATATTTTCGGTGAGGGGTGCGTTCCAAATCGCTAATTCACCCGTGCTTGCCCCCAGGATTTTGTGGAAATATCCACCCGCTTCGACTTCATCGGCTGTAAATGAGATTGTTGTTTCACTGATCTCGATTGTAGTAGCCGGGGGATGCCCTTCGTGATCCAGGGTGTCAAAATAAATATAATACTTGTCAATATCCTCTTGAGCATTCCACCGAATTTCCCCACTGCCATTTTGGTCCACCAGGCGGAAATTGTCCAGCCAAAGATCGAGTTCATCACCTGGATCAAAATAACCTGGTATGTCTGTAGGGCGATTGACTTTCACAAACCAACGAAGCGATGTCAGGTTGGTTAAGTTCTGCTCTTCGCAGTTTCCATAGGGTTTCAATGATACACTAACACTATTCCAATCATCGATAGCGATTGCGGGACCATTAATTTCAGTAATCCCTTTACAAAATAATCCACCCAATTCAAATTGATATAGGTCCGATGATTGATCCACAGCGCTGGCGTTGACCTCTGGCCAAACGTCATAAAGCAATGTTTCGTAATCAGACCAATCAACACTTTCAGCGAAGGCGTAAGTAAACCCGGTCTCTGCATTACTGCCTTCATCAATGACGGTGTGCGAATGAATAGATGCGGTCCCCTGAGAAAATCGGATTTCATCCAGGGCAAGTTCAGTTGATTCTTCAACAGACCAGTAAGGATCTGGTGAGTTAAGGCTGTCCGCATCCAGGAAAAGGGTGCTGTAAGTTTCTTCGTATGGGATAGGGATACCAGCCAGATAGGGAACCACACGGATTGAACGCAAATCGAGAAGTGCATCTTGCAGTCCCAGGTTGTCAAATAATTGTGTGAAATCCAGGTTGACCGAATTGACCCTACTGCCTTCGACAGTAACCGGCACCCGGTAAGGCCAATCTGTATTCCACCAGGCATCTGTGGAATCCGCAAGGACAGATGGAGCTTTCAAGGGGGTGAATACACTGCAGAGGAGGATCATGCTGATGGAAAGGCGGAAGATGGGTTGGATTTTCATGCCGGAACCCCTGATCTTGATGCTGTGTTGAATTTATCTCATTTTACATGGGATGCGTCTTTTCATCCAGTCAAATTAGATATTCAAGATGGTGTTTTAAGAGTTTCCCCCCCATGTTCGAGTAATGCTATCGCCAGTACAGGTTGGTCAGGTACAGGTAGTCCATCCCGGAGAGGATGGTCTCATCAAACAACACCAACTGCTCGCCTGATTCAAAGACGGTGCGGTAAACGCTGATGCTGTATTCTCCCGTTTCCGACAGATCCGTGAGGAAGAACAGCACGCTTTCCCCATCCGGCGCCCAGACGACCTGGGGCGTGAGCGAGCCGCTGATCCCCTCCAGCTCCCCCGTGTCATAGCGGATGCCGGTTTCCAGATCATACAGGAAAGTTTCCAACCTCAGGGAATATTCATAATATTCGCTGTACACATCGTAAAGGATGAAGACCCGCTGGCTGTTTTGGGAAAAGACAGTGCTCTGTACATCACCGTAGACCATGAAGCCGGAGACTTCCGGGAAATAGAGCACACGCCGGCTGGATTCCCCCAGTGCCGTATCTTCCAGCACCAGGTAGCGGGTATGGTAAAAATTCTCAGCGGTGGCAGCTTCCGGGTTGAGGTAGGCAACCCAACTCCCATCCGGTGCGTAAACCGGGCTGGCGATCGTGTCCAGTTTTGTGATCTCCCCCCCATCATCCCGGCGAAAGACGCCGTCAGACTGGCAGTAGTCCTTGGAAGGGCACCTGCCGCTTTCGAATACGAGCACCCCATCTTTTCCTGAGGGGAGGAGGTTGAATCCCTGGCCGTTTGTGGTTTCCAGCGGGGATGACTGGTCCAGGTAGATAACTTCCGATTCATCACTGTTCCAGTAGGCGCCCTGTTTCCCGTAATCGTAGAAGCCCTCCGTGACCAGCTCGTTTGAACCATCCTCCAGGTTGGTGATATACAACCGGTTGGACTGGTTGACCAAAAGCCGCCTTCCATCGTCGCTCACATCCTGGAGGTCAAAACCAACCCCAAGGATTTGAGTTAATTGTTTTGTCTCAGGCTCATAGGCATACACGCCGCCGCCCTGAACCGTGCCTTCGTTGGATTGTGCTGTTCCAAAAAAGACACACCCCGTTTCACAAGCGATGGTCCTCACCACGACCTCAGGCATTGGTGTTGGCTCGGGTGTCCCGGTGGGCGTTGGGGCAACCGCTTCAGCCGTTTCGATGCCTTCGACTGCGGTCCAAACCTGGTAGAGGGCGCGCAGCGCCAGGGTGTTCTTGAGGTTATAGCCGGCATCGCTCAGGTGGAATCCCTCCCGCCCCGGGTCAATACCGAAATTGTCAAGATATTGCGCGGAGCGCCAAAAATTCACCACGGGCAGTTGATATTCATATGCCAGGTTGACGATGGCCGGGTTGATCACATGTTCTACCCCGCGCAGTTCTGAGGCGTCCGCCTTGGTCAGTAAGATCGGCACGGTACCGCGTTCGATCACATAATCGAGGATCTGACGCAGGTACCCCTCATAGCGGTCTACCGTTTCAGGCTCCAGCCAGGTTTCCAGGGTCACAAACACAAAAGCGGGGTTGTTCAAGCGAAATTCGCAGGTCAGCGGGGATTCACCGGGTTTACATGAGTCAGGGTCAGCCTGGAGGGGATTGAGCAGGGAGGCTGCTGTAAAACCACCCCGGGCAGTAACAGACCAGCGTTTGAATGACGCGTCAAAGGTATTGATCACATTCCATAACTGGCTTTCGGCGGCGTCAGGTTCCAAATCACCACGTCCATAGGGACCCATGAAGACAAAGGGGATGGCCTGGCAGTCCCCGATCACCGAAAAGCTGTGGGGATCACGTCCCTGCTGCTGTCCATCCTGATAGATTTCTATGACATGCTGGCTGACCTCCTCCGGAGAGATGGGTGCCTCCCGCCAATCGGTCAGGGTTGGGGCGGGTGTGGGCTGCGCTTCTTGCGTGGTTTCCTGGGTTTCTGAGATGCCGGTGGACTCAGGTGCTTCGATGGTATCCTCATCTTGAGGTTCAGGGGTCTCTTCGATACCCGGCTTTGTTGGTGCTGGCGCGCTGGGGGTGTCGGTGAGGATTGCAGTTGATGCCGGCACCTCTGGTGTTTTGCCAGTGCATCCTGTGAGGAAGAGTATGATGATGAGGAGTGTTGGTACTGATGCCCGGCTCCATGATCGCATGAAATGCATGGTGTGTGCCTCCAAAAAGGATAGCTGTTTTGCTGGATGATGGTTCTATCTTAGAGACATTTTACTGATGCAGGTTGGTTGTGTCAATTGGAGCAAAAGGATACTGATTGTGCCATCTGTAAGGAACAAAGATGAAATTGGCAGGGTTTGACATTATATGGTTTAATTAACCAGGTTTATTGCCAGATTTTTATTAGTGGATATTAGTGGATATTAGTGGATAAATGATAGGAAACGAATGAGTGAAACGACGCATGTCAAACTGGCGTTTGACGCAACAGCTATTACCCAAAAGGTGAAAGCGCTCTTTGAAATCGAGAGCATGATGCTGGGGGGATCCAAACAAGGCTACCGCCTGCGATATGATGGAAAGCTCAAACTTGCCGACAGCGAGTTGGCATATGACCAGCTTGCCGAGTCAATAAAGCCCTATGGGTTGACGCCGTTATTCCAGGAAAATGAGCACAATCAGAAGATATTAATTGTCAACCAACCCCCAGAACCAAAACTGGGTCCTTTGTGGGTGAATATCCTTTTATTCCTTTTGACAATCTTGAGCGTGATGTTCACAGGGGCACAATTTTCAGCCACAGATGTAACCGATCCCTTTAAACTACCTCTGATGGACTTTATGCGTTACGTTTTAGGAGGATGGCCGTTTGCTGTGAGCCTGTTGGGTATTTTATTGGCGCATGAGTTGGGGCACTACCTCGTTGGAAGATCGCGAGGAGAGAAGGTCACACTGCCCTATTTCATTCCATTACCACTGAGCGCATTTGGGACGATGGGCGCTTTCATCAGTATGAAAACAATCCCCAAGAATAAAAAACACCTGATGGACATTGGGATTGCGGGTCCTTTGATTGGTTTGCTGGTGGCTGTCCCGGTGCTGTTCATTGGACTCAGCCTTTCCACTGTTGGCCCGGTCGAAGCGGACCTGCCTGAGGGATATATTCATTTCCTGGAGGGTAATTCGATTTTTTACCTTTTAGCGAAATACATCAGCTTTGGGAAACTCCTTCCGCAGCCGGCTTCTTATGGCGATCTATCTCCAGTGCTGTACTGGCTGCGCTACTTCTTCACAGGTTCCCCCGCTCCCCTGGGTGGGATTGATGTACAGATCCACCCGGTCGCCTGGGCGGGTTGGGCAGGGTTGTTTGTGACAGTTATTAACCTGATCCCAGCCGGTCAACTGGATGGTGGACATATTCTTTATGTGCTTCTTGGCAAAGAAAGAGCGAAGAGGATTTTTCCATTTATCCTGATTACTTTAGTGGTCCTGGGATTTTTTTGGTCAGGTTGGTGGCTTTGGGCATTCTTGATATTTTTCATTGGACGGCGATATGCGGAACCCCTGGACCAGATCACACCTATTGACCGTAATCGAAAGATCCTTGGGATCCTTGCTTTGATCGTCTTTGTATTACTTTTTATGCCTGTTCCTTTAGTTATTGTCCAATGAATAAATCTATTTTTCTTCTGAAAGTGAACCTTCGCCTGGTTTCAGTGGCAGTGTTGATCATGACAACGATTTTCCTATCTGCCTGCAATACTGCGACACCTACTGCGTCAACAACACCCCCTGAATATGCAGAAGTCACGCTCACTCCAAGGCCAGAAACCACACCCACAGAGGATACAATTCCGACTGTGGATGTGACCCCAACACAACAGATTTCAACTGCTTTGATGGTTGACCCGGAGGACCTGGAAGGTATATCCATTCGGTTTATGCATCCCTGGTCAGGTGAGAGCGCCCTTGCCCTGGAAGAGATTGCCACCCAATTTTCCCTGACCAATCCATGGGGAATTTGGGTTGATGTTCAATCTCAGGGGAGCGAAAACCTCCTTGTTGAAACGCTGCAGTCGGATCTTGAGAGTGGGGACCTGCCGGGATTGATTGCTGTGCATCCCTATGCGCTTTCTGACCTGGAGGATGATTATCATCCGGTTCTATTAACAGACTACATTAACAGCCCTGAATGGGGGATTGAACCGGATGCCCAGGCGGATATCCCGTCAGCCTTCCTGGCCCAATTTACTTTGGAGGGAAATTTGACGGCTCTGCCGATTGCCCCCCAGGCTGCTGTTCTATTTTATAACCAGACCTGGGCGGAGGAACTTGAAATCTCATCCCTACCTGAGGATGCGCGTGCATTCCGGCAGCAGTCTTGTGATGCAACCTATGCCAATCAGGCTGATAACAATGTGGAAAATGATGGGACTGGCGGATGGCTGATCAATCGGGATCCTGAAGTCCTGGCAAGCTGGTATCGTGCCTTTGGAGGTCAGCTGCCAATCAATGATCCTCCTAATTTCAATGATGAGGCCAGCAGGGAGGCTTTTGGCTACCTGAAGGGTGTTTATGATGAGGGTTGTATTTGGATCGGCAGGCAGTCCGAACCTTATTTTTATTTCGCCAATCGATATACCCTGATGTATGCTGGCTCGCTGAATCAAATTCCGAAACAGATGGGTTGGATGTCAGTCGCTGAGAATGAAGATGAATGGAAGGCGATAGGATTTCCCGGACCGGATGGGAGGGTGGTACTGGTCGATAGCCCCGGGCTGATGGTCAGTGCGGATACGCCTGAAAACCAAATGGCTGCCTGGTTATTTGCCCGGTACCTTTTAGAACCGGATGTGCAAGCGAAACTCGTTCAGCGATTATTTTCGATCCCGGTTCGGTCATCGGCTTTGGCGTTTCTGGAAGACTTCGAACGGGATTATCCCCAGTGGGCTCAAACCGTTGAAATGATGGATGCGATGGAAGTTCTCCCAATTTCAGATGGCTGGGGAATTGCGCAATGGGTACTGCAAGATGCGTTTGAGCGTGTTTTGCGAAGTGAAGCAAATCAGATCCCCAACATTCTCGAGGAATTAGGACGCTTGATCAATGAACTGGAAGGGGTGACACCTTGAGATCAACAAAATCCAACGTAACGATTTACACGGATGGCGCCTGTCTGGATAACCCTGGTCCAGGAGGATGGGGGGCGATATTACGCTACGGGAAACATGAACGTGTTATTTCAGGGGGTGAAAAAGATACAACCAATAATCGCATGGAATTGCGCGCTGCACTCGAAGCATTGCGAACGTTGACTGAATCCTGTCATGTGACGCTTTTCACTGATTCGCAATATCTAAAAATGGGTGTTACGGAGTGGATGCCCAATTGGAAAAGGCGAAATTGGCGTCGAAAAGGGGGCAAACTGGCTAATGTTGACTTGTGGATGAAGCTGGATGAAGAAATCTCTCGCCACGACATCCATTGGCACTGGGTGCGAGGGCATTCCGGTAATGTGATGAATGAACGGGTGGATAAATTAGCAAAAAGGGCGATCCCTTCTTAAACTTTAACTGTTGTTAATTGAATTCATAATATGATTATAAGAAATCTCTCCAGCGTCAAAGGTGAGATTCATTGCCAAGACCATTCTTCAATGCTATAGTATGGATGATAAAATACTGGTAACCTTCAGTAGATCATTGGCTGTACTATTTTTGGTTTTGTTGTGTTCCTGTCTTCCGATGAGGTTATCCATTTTGTGGAACTAAGAAGTTAGTATGCTGCGATTTTTATCCCATAAACGATTTTTCAAGCAATTGATCCTCATCTTTATGCTCTTCACATTGGGCACGATCATTGGGTTGGGTGTACCGGCAGCATGGTTGATAAAACGGGGGATGGACACACAATTACACGCGTTAATCGATCAATCCAATCAAACAACACTGGCTTTGTTCAGCTATAAGAAAAGCCAGATAATGAACCTGACAACCTTACTGATTGAACGTCCCACTTTGCAGGCGTTTGTATTGGAATCACAGGACACCAAAGGAATGGAAACTTATCTAGAATCCTTCCGAATAAATTCAGGCATGGATGCCATCTCAATATGCAATCCGGGTGGGAAACTGGCATTGGCAGGAGATGACTCTGCAAAACGTTTATGTGAGGTTGCCAATTTCGATGCTTTTCAAGTCATTGGGGATAATGCCTGGCTGCTCTCAACAGCCGCTCTTACAGGCGAAGAATATGATTCAGTCAGGGTCGTAGTTGGCATACTTGCTGAATCAATTCTCGAGGAATTCAGTCTGCAAAGTGGTCTGGATTATGTGCTTTTTTCTGATGCTCAGATAATCGCTGCGAATAATCCTGGAATTGAACAAGAAATTTCGTCCGATGTCATGTCTTCTCTTGAGATGTATCAAACCATCACAACTGCTGCTGAAAACGGGACGTCGGGTTCGTATATGGTTGCTGAAATACCTCTCCCAGACCAGCCGGGGTTTGATTTGATCGGTTTGCGCAATATTGACTCGACCATTGCGCTCAATCGTCAATTGAGAAATCTCATACTGATCACACTTGTGAGCATCAGCTTGATTGGGTTATTCGCTGCTGTGTTCCTCTCACGCCGTATCAGCAGACCGTTAAGTTACCTGGCACGGTCCGCCGCATCCTTGAGAGAAGGGGATCTGACAACTCCCTTGACCACGTCTTCAACGATATGGGAGATCGATCAGCTAACCAATGCGCTCGAAGATGCCCGTGTGGGGTTGAAACATTCCCTTGATGAGCTGAGCAAGGATAAAGCGTGGATTGAAAACCTGCTCAATGCAATTGTGGAGGGGATCGTTACCATTGATGAGCGGTCTTTTATCACATTTGCGAGTGAAGGGATTGAACGCATTCTTGGCCTTGATGCAGCCATGATCATGGGCCGATCGATTGATGATTATTTCATCACACAGCAAGGAGAGGACTCGTTCAGCCAGCAGATTCCGGGGCAAAACCAGGGATGTCGAATTTTAATTTCCCTAGACGGAAGAGAATTGCTGTTGAATGTATCCGCCTCATCTTTTGTCCCTCCTGGAGCAGGCAATGCCACACGTGCGCTTGTCATCCGTGATGTGACAGATGAGGAACGCATCCACAAGCTGATTGGTGAGTTTATGGCGAACATCACGCATGAATTTCGCACACCCCTGACAGCGTTATCTGCATCAGTAGAGCTTCTTCTGGATGACCTGCCCAACTTATCAAATGAAGAAATTGGACAGCTGCTGCATGCCTTGAATATCGGAATCATTGATCTGCAATCATTAATTGATAATCTCATACAAGCTGCCAGTATTGAGGCTGGACGTTTCAAGGTCAATCCTCAAGAGGTTGAGCTCAGCGCCATCATCATGACGGGGGTCAACACGATCCAACCACTTGTGATGAAACATGGATTGACGATTAATTATCCTAAGGAAAAACAATCCTTTCTGGTGAAGGCTGATAAACGTCGCACAGTTCAGGCTTTGATCAACTTACTGTCCAATGCAATCAAACACTCACCTGATGGTGGAATTGTCACCGTTACGACACTAATTTTGGAGAATGAAGTGCTTGTTGAGGTCCAGGATGAAGGACAGGGTGTGTCTTCTGATCGACAGGCTCAATTGTTTAATCGTTTTGTTGCACCAATATCTGAAAAGGATTTCTCTGAAATTGGACTGGGTCTTGGCCTTTCAGTTGTCAAAGCTGTTGTTGAAGCTCAGGGCGGTAAAGTTGGGTTTAAAGAAAGTGAAAGTGGGAGCGCAATTTTCTGGTTCACCTTACCCCTGGTCAGAGGAAGGGACTTATGAAAGCGCTGATCGTTGATGATGATCGCACCTTGGCTGATTTGTTGGCTTTTACACTTAGACGGGCTGGATTTGAACCGCATTTGGCATATGATGCTCCCGGTGCGATGGTGGTGTTCCGCCAGGTCCATGTGGATATTGCGATTTTGGATGTTAATATGCCAGGGGAGCCAGGATTGAATGACGGTTTTGATCTTTGTCGTGAAATCCGCAAGGAGTCTGATATTCCCATCATCCTATTGACAGTTCGTGATGAGGAAGAAGACATCATCAGGGGGTTGAACATTGGCGCCGATGACTATATTCTCAAACCCTTCAGCCCGCGCCAACTCGTGGCTCGTATAGAGACCATTCTGCGGCGTGCATCTTTGAGTAAAACCCTGGCAACTGAACCCTATAAATTTCAAGATGTCACCTATGATCCGAATCTACGGGAATTTTCTCATCAAGGGCAATCTCCCATCAAGCTGACACGCTTGGAAGGACGTTTGCTGGAGACTCTCATGCTCAATGAAGGCCAAATACTGCTGGCTGAAAATATCATTGACCATGTTTGGGGTCCTGGGGGTGGGAGTACTGAAATGTTAAGGCAGTTAGTCAGACGGCTGAGGTCAAAAATTGAGAAGGACCCTGGAAATCCAAAGCTGGTCGAAAATCTGCCAGGTGTTGGATACGGTTTCACGAGATGATTTGATCATCATATAAGGGGGAAAACACTTATTTATCACAATTTTGTCACAATCTTATCACCTTGCTGGTCACATCAGGTGGATATAATGTATTTAACCGTGAACTGTTTGATTTATCACGGTAATTTGGTCATGATGATCATTAAATGAGGAAAGTATGTCGATTCGCCTTGAAAATATCAGTAAATATTATGGCCTTCAGGTCGTCGTGAACAACTTTAGCCTGGAAGTTAAAGATGGCGAATTCTTTGTGCTCCTGGGTGCCAGTGGGAGTGGAAAGACCACGGTTCTTAATATCATCGCCGGTCTGATCCAGCCTGAAAAAGGGAAAGTATTACTGCATGATCGTGATGTGACTGATTTGCCCACACAGCACCGAAATGTTGGCTTTGTGTTTCAAAATTATGCGTTATTCCAGCATATGACGGTCGCTCAAAATATTGAGTTTGGGCTGCAGGTCCATAAAGTACCACAAGAGCAGCGCCAGAGGCGCAGAGACGAGTTGTTGGAAATGGTGGGTTTGGTGGGGTTGGGAGATCGGATGCCCAGCCAGCTTTCAGGTGGTCAGCAGCAAAGGGTTGCCCTGGCGCGTGCCTTAGCGCCGGAGCCGGATGTACTCTTGCTTGATGAACCTTTAGGCGCGTTGGATGCCAAAATCAGGGTCGAATTAAGGCGCAGTCTCAAGAAAATTCAGCGGAGGTCCGGAGTTGCAGCAATCTTAGTAACCCATGACCAGGAAGAAGCATTTGACCTGGGGGATCGCATAGGTGTTATGAATTTCGGACGTTTAATAGAAGTGGGAATATCAGAGGAACTTTACCAATATCCAAAGACGGAATATGTTGCGTCGTTCTTAGGTTCTGCTAACTTATTACTGGGTCAAATTAAAGGACAGGAAGTTCATATTGGAAAACGTTCCTTTCCCCTGCCTGATAAAA
>JAYELT010000150.1:51437-60330 GCA_034717715.1 Chloroflexota bacterium
GAACTTTACCAATATCCAAAGACGGAATATGTTGCGTCGTTCTTAGGTTCTGCTAACTTATTACTGGGTCAAATTAAAGGACAGGAAGTTCATATTGGAAAACGTTCCTTTCCCCTGCCTGATAAAATCCAACTCCCAAGTTTGGATGAACGAGCGCAAATTTTATTCCGCCCAGAAGACATTGCTTTGGCAAGTGGATTTGACGATCTGGGATGCATGCCTTTGGGAAAGGGGAAAATTATTGAAAAGGGATTTAATGGCCCTGATGAGCATCTTCGAGTGGCACTGCCGGCTATTGAGGGCGTACGCTCCATTGCCCCTTCCGTACCCTATGGGAATCCCGATTTTATTCTGGAGGTCAATCGTTCGGCAGAGCAGAGTACCAACATTCCCATGTCTATTGGAAGCGCAGCGTGCGTGGGAATTCGAAGGCTTCATGTACTCTCTCATCCTGGTTTAAATTTTCTACTGGTCACAGATGGTTCCCTCCGTAGTCAATCTGCGATTACATTGGGCGGATATTTGGCACGCATGGCTCATGCACGAGTTGTCATGCTGGGCATTGGTGAAGAAGAA
Source organism: Chloroflexota bacterium (assembly GCA_034717715.1). Lineage (GTDB taxonomy): Bacteria > Chloroflexota > Anaerolineae > Anaerolineales > Anaerolineaceae > Brevifilum. The sequence continues at coordinate 52,014 of JAYELT010000150.1, forward strand.
AAAAAATTAGAAGGTTATTTACAAGAAGCAAGAAAACAACTGGGAAGCGGTATGGCTGGTGTAGAGACACTAACCTCACCAGGCACGGTTTCTTCTGCTGTCAGCAGCGCAGTTGAAAAATATTTGGTTGATATGGTGATAATGGGCTGGCGGCCAACCGCAGGCTATCAGCAGCCCGAACAGGTCCTCCGGGTTGGGAATCATCATTTGTTATTGGCAACGGAACCGGTCACTCGACTTTCAAAAGCCCTTATCTGTTTGGCAAGTGGTGAACCCGGCAAGGATACGGTCAATTTTGCCGGGCGATTACTCCGGCACATGGGTGCAGATGCAACCTTGCTGACTGTTATTCCAGAAGATGCAAAAGATGACCAACCGAAAAATCGTGTAGAACGGTTCTTAGCTGGTGGTCAAAACAGCCTGGCTCGATTTGGTGTTGCTTCCAAGGCGAAGATCAAGGCAGGGGAATTATTATCCGCAGTTCAGGAGGAGATGAAGCAGGCTGAGTATGATTTGGTTGTGCTTGGGGCGTCATTACCAGATCAACAAGGGCAGCCGGGTCTGGGAGGTGCAATTGGAGCCATCATCTCATCCGTTGAAAATTGCTCCTTCTTAATTGTCCAATCACAGCAGTATCAGCGATTACAGAATCGTCTCAGGAGAACACCATGAAAATGAAGCGTATATTAATTTTCGTTACCCTGTTTGCCTTTTTACTGGTTGGCTGTTCAAGCGGGGTTGAAGCCACGTCTGAGAATGAAGTGAAACTCATCCTGGGGGCATATACCACACCCCGGGAGGCATATGGAGAGATCATCCCGTTATTTCAAGAATTCTGGTATTCAAAAACCGGTCAAAGGGTGATTTTTGAAGAATCTTACCTGGGGTCAGGTGCGCAATCAAGGGCCGTTGTGAATGGATTTGAAGCAGATGTTGTAGCCCTTTCTCTGGAAGCCGATGTGAACCGGATTCAGGAGGCAGGATTGATCACCCATGATTGGAAGCAAGGGGACTACAAAGGCATTGTTACCACCTCTGTGGTGTCTTTTGTTGTTCGGGAAGGGAATCCTGAGGATGTCCAGGATTGGGGTGACCTGGCGCAGAATGGTTTGGAGGTCCTAACACCAAACCCGAATACGAGTGGGGGAGCCATGTGGAATATCCTGGCACTCTATGGGGCAGCTTTACGCGGTCATGTAGAAGGTGTCCCAGCAGACGATCCCGAATCCGCTGCAGCCTTTTTACGTCAGGTTTTGAGCAATGTAAGTGTAATGGACAAAGCAGCACGTGACAGCATCTTAAATTTCGAGAAGGGAATTGGTGATTTGGCGATCACCTATGAAAATGAGGTGATTGTAGGCAGGCAATCTGGACAGAAATACGAACTTGTCCTTCCCTCGTCGTCTATTCTAATTGAAAATCCCATCGCCCTGGTTGATGAGAGTGTGGATAAGCATGGCGCCCGTGAGGTTGCTGAAGCGTTTATGGATTTTGTATATTCCTCTCAAGCGCAAACGATCTATGCGGAACATGGGTTAAGGGTTGTTAACCCTGAAGTCGCTGCAGCATCAGAATCACAATACCCGGCTATCGAAGACCTTTTCACCGTGCAGTATTTTGGTGGATGGGAAGAGATCATGGAGAATATCTTTGGAGAAGAGGGCGTGTATTCCCGGGCGATTCTGCAAGTGCAAATTGGGGAATAGGGATGCAAAGCGAACTCCTGCAACGATCTCATATGTCAAGATGGTCTGATTGGCTGTTGCGTTTGCCAGGCATATTGTATATTGGTTTAATGATCGCTGTTCCCTTGTTCACTATACTTCAGGATGGCTTCCGTGAAGGGATTTCAGAACTCATTCGTCAGATCACACTGCCTATCGCGAAACACGCGATCTTATTGACACTGTGGACATCGGCATTGATGACGATCATCAACGCTGTCATGGGATTGTTGACGGCTTTTGTTTTAGTGCGCTATGAATTTCCCGGTAAACGTATTTTTAATGCCGTTGTTGACCTGCCCCTATCAATCCCAACGCTGGTCACCGGCGTGATGCTGGTGATGTTGTTCGGACCTCAGCAAGCGTTGGGAAAATTCCTTTCTGAAAAAATTGGTTTCGACATCATTTTTGCCCCACCAGGGATTGTCATCGCTCTGTTGTTTGTATCCTTCCCCTTTGTTGTGCGAAATATACAGCCGGTCTTACAGGAGTTGGACCGCACTCAGGAAAGGGCAGCTGCAACACTTGGTGCGAGCAACTGGAAAATCTTTTGGAAAATCACATTTCCAGCCCTGGTGCTGCCGCTATTAAGCGGATCCCTGTTGAGTTTTTCGCGTGCGGTTGGTGAATTTGGCGCGGTGGTGATCGTTGCAGGAAATATTCCCATGCAAACCCAAACCGCAGCCGTATACACTTTAGGCGCGGTCGAGTCTCAAAATCGGTTAGGTGCCAGTGCCGTATCAATCCTGCTGATGGCGATCGCTTTCATTGTATTGATCGCAACCAATATCTTACATAAAAGATTGGAGAAGGGTCAATGAATCACGTAAAAAAGGGGGTTGGGGCATGGGCTTTGATCTTGATAGTGTTCCTTTATATGGGTTTTCTGATTCTTGCTCCAATTGGGGCGTTAATTAAAGGAACTTTTGAAAGTGGATTGATGCCAGTGATGCAAAGTTTATCCTCACCCTCGCTCCTGGGAGCGTTGTGGCTATCTTTGAAAATTGCATTGATTGTCGTGATCACTCAAGCTATTTTTGGAACTGTGGTCGCGTGGGTCATTGTCCGGCAGGATTTCTATGGAAGAACTGTTTTAAATGGTTTGATTGATATTCCGTTTTCTGTTTCCCCTGTGGTTGTAGGGTACATGCTGCTGCTGCTTTTCGGTCGGAACGGATTCCTATTCCCAATTCTTGAGAGGGTCGGGATCAAAATTGCTTTTGCTGTCCCTGGAATGATCTTAGCAACCCTGTTTGTCAGTTTACCTTTCATGGTCAGGGAGATGATCCCTGCCATCAAAAACCTTGACCGACAGCAGGAACTCGCTGCGCAAACACTGGGTGCTAAACCATGGGTTATTTTTTGGCGCATCATCTTTCCACAACTGAAGACTGCGTTACTGTACGGCATTTCCCTCACGCTGGCACGTGCATTAGGTGAGTTCGGGGCTGTATTAGTCATTGGGGGCGGCGTTCAGGGAAGGACTGAGACCTCTACATTGTTTATCTTTCGGGCTTTGGATGAACGTCGTTATATTGAAGCGTGTACAGCTTCGATTTTACTCGGGGTCTTTTCAGTTTTGGTCGTTTCGCTGACTGACAGTTTAAAACGTTCGCAGAAGAAGAGGCAGGAAGATATTCATCTTCAAGAAAAGTTGAGTTTACAATCCTGAGAGATTTCTTGCTTTGAGGGGGAAACCTGGATTCTGTTTATCATTTTCATGATTCACCTTGTTAAATGCAAACAATTCTCAACCAACCCATGTCAGTCTATTTAAATTTAAGATCGTCATTTAATTATAATTTCCATGCAATCTAATGTATAATTGAGTTCAATTAGAAAGTTTATTGATCAAAGTTAATCTCTCTTATAAGGAGGCGATATGCACCCCAGGTATCTTAAAATAAGTTTATTTGTAATTGGTTTCGTAGTTCTCGTCAGCCTCGCTTGTATAAACGGTGGGGGTGGAGATCCGACTGCGACGTCTGTTCCACCGGTTCAGGTGGAAGAGCCTGTAGCTGAATTACCTCCAGAATCTGATGAGCCTGAATTAATTCCCACCAATACTACAGCACCTACCAACACAACTGCCCCCAGGCCGACAAATACAACGGCTCCCCCAGAAGAAGAAGTTGAAGAACCTGAAGAAGATGTCCCTCTTGCCTATTTCACCGAAGAATTTGAAGGGGATCTCAGCAGCTGGACTTATTTCTTAATGAGGGCGGATGATGATAATTGGGACTTTTATATTGAGGACGGTTACCTGGTATTTGACCTGCAGGGAGAAAACCAATGGGTGTATTTGCTTTACGATGAATATTATTATCCTGAAGTGCGTATTGATGTTTTTGCTGAAAATAAGGGTAAGAACACGAACAGCGTCAGCTTGATATGCAACTACAGTGTTGATGAAGGGTGGTATGAGTTCAATATCACAAATGGTGGGAAATACCAGCTCCTTGCTTATTTTGAACAGGATGCCGAATATAAGCTTCTTGCCGATGGTGGGTCGGTCAATATCAACACCGGGCGAGATAGCAACTGGTATACAGCAATATGTCAGGGAAATCAACTTGAATTGTATATCAACGGCATCCTGGAAAAAGAATATACGGATAGGAAATATAACCTGAAAGAAGGTTTGGTGGGGCTATCCGTCTCCTCATTTGATGTGCTGCCTATCCTGGTTGAGGTTGATTATTTTTCGATCAGCTTGCCTTAAGACCGGACGTAATTAAAGACAAAAAAGGACTTCCAAATATTTTCATGGAAGTCCTTTTTGATTGGCATAATATTGTTTAGGGTTCTGTTGGATATCCTTCATCCAACCAGGCTTGAAAACCGCCAATGATCGGATTAGCTCTGCTGACCCCATTCTGTATCATGATCAACGCCGCACGAGCGCTGATGTTTTCCGCAGGTCAAGTGCAGTAAGTAAGGTACCAAATATCCGGGTCCAATTCTCCCAACCGGGATTCTAATTGATCGATAGGGAGGTTAATGGCACCTGCAGCATGCTGCTCTGCAAATGCCGCTTCGCTGCGGGTATCAACGAGGACTGCTTCGCCATTTATCATTGCCTGATAGGCTTCTTGAATGGAAACGCGTGGAATGTCATCCTGGTTCGAATACTGCTTTTGATTCTTAATCTCTGCTTTGTGGAGATTTTGTGCGAGAATTAACCCACTTATGCTGAGGGCAAGTACGCCAATGAAAAGGATGATGGGTAGTAAAGTCGAAATTTTCTTTTTTCTCATATCTTATGTTTTCTTATCTCTTATCAAATTAATTACCAGAAAGAATCACTTAAACCATCGCAATCTCAGACTGTTGGTGACGACAAACACGCTGCTGAATGACATGGCTGCTGCTGCCAGCATTGGGTTCAAAAGACCGAATGCTGCTGCCGGGATCAGGATTATGTTATAGAAAAAAGCCCAGAAAAGGTTTTGTTTGATAGTACGCAAGGTGCGGCGTGAAAGTGCAATCGCTTTCGGAACACCTTGCAGATCGCCGCTGATCAGAACGACTGGCGCAGAGGCCATTGCAACGTCTGTGCCTGTGCCGATAGCCATTCCAATATCGGCTTGCGTCAAAGCTGGTGCGTCATTGATACCATCGCCGACCATTGCCACGACGTGTCCTTGTGCCTGCAATTTTTTGATTGCATTTGCTTTTTCTCCCGGCAGGATTTCTGCCAGTACAGTATTTATCCCAACTGTTTTCGCGATCGCTTCAGCCGTGCGCTGATTATCACCAGTTACCATCGCCACCTCTAACCCCATGGATTGCAGTTTTTCTACAGCCGACCGCGATCCATCTTTGGTGGTGTCTGCGACTCCAATAACTGCTGCAAGTTTTTGGTTAATTGCCACCAACATGGCTGAGTTAGCATTGCCTGTCAGTTCTGTTAGGTCCTTCTCAATCGGTTTTAGATCGAAATTTTGCCTCTCTAACAGGAATCGATTGCCAATCACGATTTGGTTACCATCCACTTCTGCCCGAACGCCCTGGCCGGCTATCGCAGAAAAATTCTGCGGTTCGCTTAGTATAAGATTCCTTGCGGCAGACTCAGCAGTGATCGCCTCACCTAAGGGGTGTTCACTACGCCTTTCAACGGATGCCACCAACCGGAGGATCTCATCTTCCTTGAGATCTGGATCATAGGTATAGATGCGGGTTACGGCGGGTTGTCCTTTGGTTATGGTGCCTGTCTTGTCCAGGACGACTATCGAGATGTTACCTGCTTTCTCCAGGCTTTCACTTTCCTTGATCAGGATACCTAATTCAGCGCCTTTCCCCGTGCCAACCATAACAGCAGTCGGGGTGGCTAATCCCATTGCACAGGGACAGGCAATCACAAGCACTGCCACCGTGTTGATCAATGCTCTGGTAAATATACCGACAGAAGCGTTGGGACCCAATGGGATAAAGAAGGTCCAAACGATGAAGGTCATCACAGCAATAGCGATCACAACAGGAACGAAAATTGCGGAGATTTTGTCAGCCAAATTTTGGATGGGGGCTTTACTCGCCTGGGCTTGTTCCACCAATTTGATAATTTGCGATAAGGCGGTATCCTTGCCGATCTTGGTTGCTTCAAATTTCAGCAATCCCAGTTTATTAATCGTACCGCCGATCACCTCATATCCAATCGATTTTTCAACGGGAAGCGATTCCCCGGTCAGCATTGACTCGTCCACACTAGAATGTCCATCCACAACCAGCCCATCGACAGGCATTTTTTCACCAGGTCGAACAAGAACCAGGTCACCGACTTCCACATCGTCAACCCTTACTTCAACCTCGATGCCATCACGTACGACATAGGCTTTACGGGGACGAAGATTCATCAATTTTTTAATGGCATCACTGGCACCGCCCTTGGCTTTGGCTTCAAAGTATTTTCCCAGCCTGACCAGTGTAATGATCATGGCTGATGTTTCAAAATAGACATGACCAGGGATCAAATCCAGGGTGATGGGTATGGAATACAAATAAGCTGCAGAGGATCCGAGGGCTACCAACACATCCATATTGGCTGAGCCGTTGCGGATGGATTTGTAGCCATTGAGGTAGTATTGCCAGCCAACATAGAATTGTACTGGTGTTGCCAGCACCCAGAAAAAATAATCCAACCAGGGTGCATTCGCTGAAGGCGCTGGAAGCAGTCCCATATCTCGACCCATCGAAAGGAGAAATAATGGTATGGTGAAGATCAATCCGATGATCAATAGACGGCGTTGCTGCGTGATTTCCTGTTGACGCGCTTGTTCTTCCGCATCTTCCAGCTGCAGATCCGCTTCAATGGTTTTAAATCCGGCATTCCGGATTGTCTTTCGTAGCTCATTTTGGCTGATCACCGTGGGAACATACTTCACTAGTGCCTTCTGACTCACCAGGTTGACGCTTGCTTCAATCACCCCTTCCATTTCATTCAATAACCGTTCTACATGGAGAGCGTTAGCAGGATCCACCAGGTTCTTGATCACAAGCGAAGCCTCTCCCAAGGCAATCTCATAACCGGCGCGTTCAACACGGGCGATGAGGTCGTTGAGGGAGGCTTTTTGCGGATCATAACTAACAGCTGCGCGCTCTGATGACAAATTGACATGTGCTGCAACTACCCCATCAACTTTGTTGAGGTTTCTTTCAACTGTGGCCACACAATTGGCACAGGTCATCCCCAGGATTGGGAGGGTGAGGTGCTTTTGATCGGACATAGCGTTACACTGCTGGAGGGTAGTTGATCGCGATTAGGGTATCCTTTAAGATTTGTTCCGTGGCAGGTTCTTGAAACTCAACCGTGACAAGACGAGTCTGCACATCGGTGTCAACCTTGGATACGCCAGGGATATCTGAGAGTTCCATGGCAATGGTGTGCGTGCAGTGTTTGCAGGATATGTCAGGGACAGAAAAGGTTACAGATTTCATGTAAATCTCCTTATTAAGAAGTAAATTGTTTGAGATTAATTAATTTAGCCGTTAAATTTTCCAACAGTTATTTGTTCTGTTTGTATAAATTGGCTTAAAATATGTCCGTATCTATATATTCTAAAGTTTACCATATTAGTCCTATATACACAAATCATTGTGTTAGGAGGCATGAGTATGGAAGAAGGCATGTTCAGTTTGAGTGGAAAATAAACATTATAATGAACGCTGATGATTTTGTTGGAGGTGCACTGAGTGAAACGAGAATATTTGGGGATGATAATTATGGCACTGGCAGCATCGTTGCTGGCTTCAGCTACTGTTTTGATGAAGATCATCCCGCAAGAGACCAGATTGTTTCCTGAACACGTGGCAATTTGGCGGTTTTCAATCGCAGCACCAATTCTTTGGCTTACCACACTTTTTCGGAAAGCACCAAGAAAGAAGATCATAGATCGACCGCTGAGTTTAATAGGATTGGGGGCCGTTTATGCGGTTGCCAGCTTCAGTGCACTCTTCGCGCTTGCCCGTTTGCCCTCTTCTATATATGTGATCATTGTATTCATTTATCCTTCAGTGGTCGTTTTAATATCTTTGATCATGGGCAAGGTCGTTCCAAAGCTCTATTGGCTGGGTCTGCCATTAACATTTATTGGGTT
>JAYELT010000150.1:60430-64952 GCA_034717715.1 Chloroflexota bacterium
TTTTTCGGACTTTCCACACCGGTTTCAACCATTGGTTGGATTTTGTTGTTTTCTTTAGGTGTTTTTGGCACCATGCTGCCAATCCTGGCGATTAATTATGCGTTGCAACTCATGGGTGCTGCTCGTGGTTCAGTCATTATGACTCTGCAGCCAGTGCTGGCAGTTTTGATCTCGACGATTTTCCTGGGGGAAGTGCTGACGCTACAACAATGGGTAGGGGGCATACTAGTGATTGCAGCCATCGTCATGCTCCAGCTGAGTGCGGATAGTAGCAAGAAGTCAAACTCATCAAATTCTAATTAACAAAGCATTTTATTAACAAGGGGGAGTGCTGTTCTTTTCTTATGATAAAGACATTACCAATGAAAATCTGGTGTTTACCTGCCGTGGTAAGCTGTAACTGGAATCAGGACGAGTTTACAGATCCGTTCATCCTGCATGCGGCTGAATAATCTCGGGTCCAAAGCTTTAGGCATGCTTGAGGTTGTTATCACGGTGGGGAGTTCAGCATTATAGCGGTAATTAAAGAGCTGATAGAGTTTTTCCCTTGCCCAGGGCGTGGCAGATTGTGTCCCCAGGTCGTCAAGGATCAGAAGCCTGGTCTTCTTAACTTCTTCAAAGCGACGATCCAATGATACACTGCTGTTGGGGCTGAATGTTGCCCTAAGGTGATCGAGCAGGTCTGGCACGCTGACCATCAGGGGCGGGAATCCTATCCCAGTCTGGTAGTTGCCGATGGCAGCCGCCAGGTGTGTTTTGCCAGACCCGTAAGGTCCGGTGAAGAGGAGCCAACCTTTTGGATGTTCTGCAAATTTGCGAGCTGCTTCAAAAGCTTTTTTTAAATCTGCCAAATCTTGGGTAGTGAGGTTTTCGTTTTTTCTCAAGCTGAAGTTGCCAAAGGTCTGCCGACTGTGCAACGCCAAAGTGGAAAGTTCGGGGTGCCCTGCGTCATCTGTGGGATTGCGGTAATCGGTTGCTAAGATCTTGACGATTGTGACAAGGTCTGGATCCTGTAAGCGTGAGTGGATACGACCCTCAAAGTCGCTGAGCATTAAATTGCTTGTGACAACTGTGGGAAGCTGGTTTATGTAGCGGTGGTTCAATATTTGGAATATTTTTTCCTGTGCCCAAGCGGTGGCATTTTGTGTTCCAAAATCGTCCAGGATGAGCAGTGGGATCTCACGGATCTCTTCAAAGCGATCTTCAAAACTCATATCCACACCGGAATATGCATAACGAAGCCAATCAAGCAGGTCGGGTACGGTCAAGAACAGCGTGGAAAAGCCGGATTCGATAGCGTGGTTGGCAATCGCCGCCGCCAGGTGAGTCTTTCCACTGCCATAGCGTCCCATCATCAACAACCAACCCTCACGGTTTTGAGCAAAATAATGAGCCTGGTTGTAGGCGTTCTCTAATGAGTCAGCCTGGGTTTTACTCAATCCAACTCGCCCTCTTTTTTCAAAGTTATCAAAGCGTAAATTTTTAAGTGCGTCCAGGTTGCTCATATGGAACAACCTTTTCCTGGCTGATTGGGTGATCTCTTTTGATCGACAGGAACAGGGCACAATTTTTCCAAAATCCGGATGGTCAATGGGGAGATCACGCCGAAGATATCCAATTCCACCACAAATCGGGCAGTTGGGGTCTCCTGGCATTTTCACCTGGCGGACAGGACCATTGCTGGAGAGTTGGTCATTCATGTCTGCGCCAGCTTTCTCGGTAGCTGTCCGGATCTTGCGAATCGTCTCGTCGATTTTGCTCATATCCACGTCCTTCTTTTTGCCAACGTTTTAAGATTGCCTGGATATATTTCCAATTTCGTGCATTGCGTGTGATGGCGATGCGGATGGCTTCTTCTATCCAGGTCTTTGGGTAGGTTGCCTCGTCTTCCTTAAGGATCTCTGCCATCATTGGTGTGATAGCGCCAATATTTTCTTCATAAAGTTTGTAGATATTGGGTCGATCTGGTGTCAGGTGCAGGGGTGGGCTTACCTGGTGGTTTTCATGCCATTTGCCATGCTGGATCGCCTCCAAAGCAGCACGCCCTTGCGGCCCGTTGATGAAATAATAAGTCTGATCTATTGAAGGTGGTTTTGCTTCCAGTACAATCCTCATTTGGATGAGGTCACTGAGTGCTTGCCGGAGTGGTTGTTCTCCGCCAGTCATTTTAACCAGGGTGGAGTCGGAACTAAGGTCTTCTAATTGGAAAAACCGGATACGACTGTCTTGATTTTCTGCATGCCAAAATAGGTACAGGAGCAGTTTGATTTGAGAGAGAGTCTCAATGTTAGGCAGCAGCTGTGTGAAAAAACTTTCCGGTATTCGCACCATATCCTTGGCATTATCAGGGAAACCATCAAAGGGGGGTGAAGTCTCTAAGTTCGCAGATTTATTCACTTTCAACCTTCCATTTGTTGTCCCCTGGCAGCATTTTCAAATTTTGCCAGCTCTTCGATGAAAACAAGGCCAATACCGGGATGTGTCGGGCCATTGCGGTGCTTTGCCACAATCAATTCCGATTTATTTCGTTCTTCTTCAATTTCACTCAGCGGGTTACGGTGAATGAACATAACAATATCGGCATCTTGCTCTAATGAACCTGACTCCCTTAAATCGGAGAGTTGTGGTTTCTTATCAGGGCGATGTTCAACAGCACGTGAAAGCTGTGCAGCGGTCAATACCGGGACATTCAGTTCACGAGCAAGTACCTTCATATTTCGGGAAATATTAGAGACTTCCTGCACGCGATTGTCTGTACGGTAATCACCGGACATCAACTGCAGGTAGTCTACAATGATCAGGTCAAGGCCGTATTCAAGATGAAGTCTGCGGCACTTGGTGCGCAGGGATAAGGGGGTTATCGCAGGTGTATCATCCAGGAAGATCATCGCCTGGTCATAAGATTCCAGAGCTTGAAAAAAGATGTCCCATTCGTTATCATTCAAGCGGCCGGAGCGGAGGCGCTGTGTGTCAATCCGGGTATCCATGGCGATCATTCGCTGGAGGAGCTGTTCATTGGACATCTCCATTGAGAACATTGCCACATGTTTCTTGTGGATCAAGGCTGCGTTTCGCATCGTACCCAGGAGGAAACCGGTTTTTCCCATACCAGGGCGACCTGCAATGATCAAGAAGTCTGATTTTTGCAATCCGCCGAGAAGACTGTCAACATCGATCAGTCCGGTGGGGACGCCATAAATATCATCTGGTCTTTGAGAGAGTTCGTCAATCCGATCATAATAGTCCCTGACAACTTCACGAATGGGAACAAGGTCGCGCTTGATCCTGCGTTCACTGACATTGAAGATTGCTTTTTCTGCTTCATCTACAACAGTGTCGATGGATTGATCCTGGCTGTAAGCTAATCGGGCAATTTCATTAGCAGCTTCGAGCATCCTGCGTCGGATTGCGTTTTGTTCAATGATGCGGCCGTATGATTCGGCATGAAATGCGTTGGGTGCCTGATTGATCAGTGATATCAGATAAGCTTGACCTCCCGTTTCGTCAAGCTGTCCACGGTTGGTCAAGGTTTCTGTAACAGTGACCATGTCAATAGGTTGTCGTGCCTCACTAAGATGTTGAAATGCTTCCCAAATCCATTGATTTCGCACGATAAAAAAGTTTTCAGCTTCCAAAAATTGGGAAACGTCTAAATAAACTTCCTGGTTGATAAGCACAGCGCCGATCAAGGCTTCTTCCGCTTCACGGTTGCTGGGGAGCGTTATTGCTTCTGAAAGGGTATCTTTGTTAGGGTTTAGTTCATCAGTCATGGTCTTTGTATTAATTCGATTGTATCGGGTTGGATTTACAAAATGTGATTGTAAAATTCGAACGCCAGATCTATTGAAATTTCCCAGTTATTATAATCTCTATCAATTCCAATACGATCAGTTTTCGTTCTGCTCATCATTGTCCGAATTCGAATTATGATCCTCAATATCAAAATTTTGAAGGAAATTCTCGAAGACGTCCAGGTTGCCCTCACCATCAGCGAAGAGTGCCTCATCAATTTCTTCGGATTCCTCTTCAGTTATATCTTCTTCGGGAACGATTCCTGCCCGATTCAATACGTCTTCGGATACCATAATTGGCACGTCCATACGGGAAGCGAGAGCAAGCGCATCGGAGGGGCGGCAGTCGATCTGTCGTTGTTGACCGCTGACATTAAAGATGAGATTGCCGTAAAAGACATCTTCAGAAAGGGAAATCACTTCCACACGGGTTAGAATTGCATTGAGGGATAGAATTAGTGTTTTTAATAAGTCGTGGGTTTGTGGTCTGGCGACTTGAATTTCCTGTAAGGCGATTGTAATTGCCTCAGCCTCGTAAAGCCCAATCCAGATCGGGAGATAGCGCTCCTGATTCACTTGTTTTAAGATCACGATACGCTGCTGGTTGGTCAGGCTAACGCGAACGCTGTCAATTATGACCTCGATCATCTTGGACATTGATTCTCCTGGGAAATTCTCAATTGGTTTCATTCTAACACGGGGTAATTCAGGACGCAACTGGATGAAAAAAA
>JAYELT010000151.1:0-2025 GCA_034717715.1 Chloroflexota bacterium
GCTTTTCCTCGCGCTAGGCTTCGGCTTATTTCTTCTCGTTCATCATTTGTTAGTCGTCTATATTTCCTTGTTTGCATACGAATGATTTTATCCCTTCATTCGTTGCACTAAATCCTTGACACCTCAAGTGAAATAATATCAATTTATATTTTGGAGAATTTTAATTACCAATTCTAAAAGTTTTTCTCTAGGATTAGTAACAATTCGTTATTTCTTTAGGGTTTGTTGAAAATCTCTTCGGGCTTTTTACCCCGTTAATTGTATATTTAATCCTCCTAATAATTCCCCCTTGCAATAATTATGATTATTATATATAATATCATATATATTAACATTCATCGCTGCTAACACCATGGACCTCACCATGCCCAAACGCTCTCGGGGGGCGCAGCCTGGCAACACCAACGCCCTCAAACACGGCTTCTATTCACAACAGTTCTCTCAAATCGAACTTACTGATCTTGAAACAGCCCTGGGTGAGGGACTGGGGGATGAGATCGCCCTCATGCGTGTCCTCATTCGCCGTTTCGTTGAAGCCATCGAAGCCCAGCCCGACCTTTCCCTTGATGACACTTCAGTTTTTCTCAATACCCTCGGTTCAAACATAACCCGCCTTGCAGGCTTGCTTCGCGCCGATCGTCTTCTCACGGGTTCGGAAGATTCTGCAGTCATGCAGGCCATCCACACTGCAATTTCAGAATTCACAGAGGACCTCAAAGATGCCTGAATGTACCCTCGCTCCCCATGTCGATGACTTTATCCAGAAATCCAAATCCTTTGCTGTTTCCATGCGCACGCTCCGCAAAGAGTTTGCCAAATGTCCCCAATGCGACCAATATGAGACCTGTAACTTTCGCGCTGTTTTTCAAGAGCGGATAAGAACCGCAGTCTCTGAACTTACCAAAGAGTGGCATTTATCGGAGTCCTTCTAATGGAAAACGACCCATCTACACAGCTTCTCACCGAACAGCTCAAACATCTCAATACGCTTTACAAAGCCAGAATGGATGCCCTTGAAGAGAAGCTCAATCACAGTAAGCAGATTAGCGATCATCGCTTGTCAGCACTTGAAAATACGACCAGGGATCACGAAACCCGCATTCGCGATGCAACCCAGGGTGTGACCCAATTCAAACTTTTCTCTGGTCTCGCCTTAGGTAGTTCCAATCACCCTCTCCCTCAGCCGGCGGCAAACTCCCCCATCAAATCAGGTGTTTGCAGGATCATACGCTCGCCAAAGCGGTCAATCCAGGTTAGGTCTTCAGCAAAAGAGGTGATGTCGGTAACTACATAGATGATATCGAAATCCTGGAATCGATCCACTTTCGCATTGGGGTTGGCGCGCGAGCCGTTCAGGATCACCGCCCGGGCGCGTCGATCTTCCCAGAAGAGGAAAGGATCAGGTGCATCATTGCTGGATAGCTGAGCATGATTCTCCCTTCGAGAAATATATTAAAAGTGATTATGCCATGAAAAAACGCCCTCGTTTGAGGGCGTTGATGTTCTTGATTGAATAACAATCAGGCAACCATTGCCGGGCGGAATTTATAGCCATACACAAGCATACCCCGCTCGTCGCCATCTGAACGTAATCGTCTTGTCACCATCTCAACCGGCATGCCGATCTGAACTTCCTGTTTCCCCAGGTCTGTTAATTGGGCTGTGACGATTGGACCTTCATCCAATTTGATCAATGCTACGGTATAGGGTGCTTGCGCTTCAAAACCAGCAGGGGCATTTCCCATGCGGGTGAAGGAATATACCTCACCCTTACCACTGAAAGCATAGGCTGTTTTGGCTTCGCCACCGCATTCCGGACAAACATCTCGCAGGGGAAAGATCTTGGCATCGCAGTGGGGGCAAACTTCACCAACCAATGCATATCTTTGTTTTCTTAATCGCCAATGGCGTGGAACTTCCATAGGATCATCTCCTTAATTTCTTTTTACAAACGAAACAACATAGTGTTGATCGTTATTCGTGCCTGAGTCTACCGAAATGAGACTCTCAGAAACTATCAGATTG
>JAYELT010000152.1:0-2018 GCA_034717715.1 Chloroflexota bacterium
TTGTGGACGATAATCATCGTCGTAAACAGGCTGGGTGTCTGGAGAGTAAGCAAACATTAACCGTTTTATCTCTTCTTGTCCTTTTTCCACAGGCTGTTCTTCATCTTCTTTTCTACGGCTAAACACTACCACCAAACGATCGCGGAAATTATTAAAAATGCGGAGCCTTCCAGTTTTTTCCTGAACTGCAGCTTCTGTTTGTGATGGATTGGTATCAACTTCCTGTGTTTCTGCCTCATTTGTGGCAATTTCAGCTGCGTTTTTTGTTTTACCTTTACCTTTGCCGAACCATCTACGCAGCCGGCCTGCGAGACCCGCCCGGTTTTTCCTGGCTGGGAGGTTTTCTTCAGTTTCCTGTTCTATGACTTCCTGCTTGATCAAATATGGTGCCAGCATTTCAGGATAGCCTACCACAAATGAGCCAGGCATATCCGCTGATGAGAAAGTTGCTGCTTCCCATCCGTAGATAGATAAGTAACGACTTTCCTGTTTAATGGCACGCCTTTCTCCTTCCAAGTTTTCTTTGATAATCGTCAGCGGATAACTTTTCGCCAAAGTACTGTGGACGTAATTACCCAAAGCCTGCATGACCTGGTTTTCTGAGAGCTTGAGGGATCCATCCGCTGCTGAAAGCATATCAAGCTCGATCTCAAACCCCCTCGCCTCCCCGTGCCTAATAAAACCAACAGTCGATACCTGGGCCAGGGACTCGATCGTCAAACTGTTGCGCACCAGGACGTCGGAACGGGCAATATCAGCGCTGCCTACAGCATAGTTGAGTACAATCGTAAACATTAAACCAGAAGGAAATATGCTGAATATAATGGACAGCGTTTGCCGGTAAATATCCATCAGCTCCGGAGGCAAAATCTGTATGCGTATCAATTCAAAAATTAAGGAGACATAAAAAATCCCAACGAATACCAATAATACATACATGACTCGATCAACAATCTTTTGCAAGGGGGTTTTTTGACGAATAGGCGCTGCGTGGTATTTAGGATCTTCATTGACAACGGAGTCTATATTGATCCGGGTGACACGATACTGAACCCAGCCGGTCTGACAATAAGTACCAGCAAATAAGATATCCCCAGCGTTTTTAGTAACGAGCTCCCCTTGCTCACCTAAACTGGTTTCATCAATCATCAAATTGGCAGATTCCAAGAGGATCCCATCCGCCAGGATTTCATCCCCCTGACCTGCGATAAGTAAATCATCCACAACGATCTCATCCTGGTCGATGCTTTTTAATTGCCCATCACGGATGACCGCAGCCATAGGACGCGTCTGGATGGCCAGTTCACTGACCTTCTTTGCAGCCACTGACTCCCGGAAAATATTAAACAAGATGCTTAATGCCAGCGCCACCATGGTCAACGATGCGCCTAAGGGGTCTTTCAATAGAAACTGTGATATGGCCAGTACCAAGAACGTCAGGTTGAAGATGGAAAAGAGATTTTTATGCCAGAGATTTTTTCTAGACCGATTTTTGGCGAATATCCAGGCCTGAACCGCCTCATCCGTTCGGCGCGCTTCCACCTCGGATTCACTCAGGCCTTGGTGTGTAATTTTGAAGTCGGTATCTTCCAGGATAGATGGTTTCAGATGCAATCCAAAATGGCGTAGCAGCCTGTAAACCAGAACACCGAGCACGCCAATACCCATCGATGCAAAGATGACGCTTATTATTATGTGAAATCTTTTCTTTTTTGTCATTAAACCGGGCTTCGATTCTCCTGACGGCAGCGTTGGATTCTTTGGGGAGACAGTTTATGTGAATGTTAACTAATGTACCTGCAGGTGTATCATATTGTCATCCTTGAAATGCTGATTTCTCGTCAACAAACTATGAAAGCCCTTATCAAGTGAATGGGTTTGATAACAAACCGGATCAATAACCGCTCTTAATCTCATGAAAATCAAAAAAACTTCCATATTGATTGTATATTGTTAATGAATCAAGATGTTTTGAAAAACTGCAATCCATTTTTCTTTGTCTGAAAGGGCAAAGGTCT
>JAYELT010000153.1:0-8467 GCA_034717715.1 Chloroflexota bacterium
AAGCAGGCGTGCCTGCCTTACACTTGTCACATGCCAATCGGCCCTGGGCTTTATGGCTCAAGGATATAATCCACCCAACCGGAGTTCTCTGATTTGTGTGTAAATATGGGAATTCTTGACAGTAACATATTTGTTATTACATTATTGCCTGCAGCTAAATCCGATTATAATTAGAACAGATTTTCCTGATGATCAACCACTAATAGGATAACCTATGAGTTTAAAAGATATTCCAGAAAGTTTTAATATTGATTCAGAAGAAGATCTGAGATTTTTTATCGCAAACTATTTTCTTGAATTAGGTTTTGACACGAATGAATTTAGTTTTGAAGATACATTTTCAATCCAACTCGGTCATAATTCTATCATTGTGGGGAAGGAAGACTCAGAACGAAAAACATCTGGTGGGCGTAGTGACATTCTAGTTACGAGAAATGGAAATCCTATTATTTTGATTGAGACAAAAAAACCTGATCACAAGTTGACGAATGAAGACGCACAACAGGCAATTTCTTACGCCAGACTTACTAGTCAGATTACTCCATTTGCACTACTTACAAATGGAAAGGATACCAAAGTTTACGATGTTTTAAAACCATCAATTACAAATATAGATAGCCCTAAAGATTCATTATGGGCAAAAAATGGACAGAAATTATCCGGTTTATATGAAGAATTGAAAACTGAAGCTGCGCAGGTAATTGTAGGGATTAATTCTGAAATTCTTGCGCAATTTTGCCATAAACAAGTTAACTCTGAATTAAAATCTCTAAAAAGTGATGTTCCTGGAAATAAAAAATTCATACCAGATGTATACATTGAAAGAATTGGCTTGGAAAATTCATTTAACAACTGGTTAGATTCGGAGAGGTCAATTTTTGCTCTTATATCACCATCCGGTTACGGTAAGACAAATTTCATGTGCGCGACCGCAGAAAAACAACAAAAGAATCACTTTATATTATTCTATTCTGCAAAAAGTCTAAAAAGGGATATTTATTCTGCTATTATCAATGATTTTATTTGGGAGTTTATAAGGTCAAAGAATATCGCACAAATTTTTCAAAGATTCGATTCAATTTCTGCGAGACATAAACGTAACTTAATTATCTTTATTGATGGATTGGATGAATTCTCGAATCAAAGCAATAGTCTGAAGAATGAATTGTTAGAAATTTCCAAAAGATTACCTTCCTATCCTAATATCCGATTTGTCATCAGTTGTAAAAGTTTCGATTGGCCAAATTTCATTATCGATCATAATCAATCTTATAATCTTTTTGCAGAGACAATTAAGCCAGATCTTAAAAATGCAAATCTTATCAACAATGAAGTTAACCCCAACAAGGTTGGTTACCAATTAGGAGAATTCACGTCAGCAGAACTTGAAAGTGCAATTGAACGATATCGCTCTGCCTACAAACTAAATGGTGAATTTCGCGGCGATATTAAACAAGAAAGCTCGAATCCTTTAATGCTTCGATTCATATCTGAAGTGTATAGCAAATCTGGTGATAAACTTCCTGTGAACATTTCCAGTATTGAACTTTATGAGAAATACCTCAAAAGAAAATTATCAGATGTAAGTTCCAAGAACCTAAGCCAAATCTTGCTTACGAAAGTATCAGAAATTATCTTCAACCTCGACAGAAGATTCTTCGACCAGAATTTTTTATATAAAGAGTTTGAATGGAATAATGAATTTGATCAATCCCTTGAGGATTTAATCAGACTTGGTGTCCTAAGCCAATTCATTGATAATAACAATACATTCCTTGGGTTTGAGTTCCATAAATTTCTTCTTTTTTATTACATTTTTAAGGTAATTAAGATTTCGTCTTTGAATTTATTAATAAGGCGAAAGAAGATAACAAATTTGTTGCAATCAAAAATAGGAAGGGAAGCAATTGAATTCTACTTGCTTGTTGGGAAACCATTAGATATTAGTGAGACTCTGATAGATATATCCAATTTTGATTTCCCAATTTTTTCTTCAACACTCACTTCGTTTTCTAGGTTAGCAAGCCACCATAAAGAGCCGATCTCATCGGAAGCAATTCAAGCATTCTTAGATACATATAATCATATGCGCACTAAGATTTTCCCAAATTCTAAAGATATGACATTGCCTTATACTGGGGGTCTGCTTGGGATTATTTTGATTAAGCAGTCTCCCGTAAGATTTAGAGGAACAACAAAATCCTATCCTCAGCAATTTGTTGAAGTCAGGGATAAGAAAATAATTTCCCAAGTGGTGAAAGGACCTGTTTCTAAAGGTGTATTAAAAGAATTGAATCCTGTTGGTAATATATACATAGGAGGATGCCACGAATTTACGAAATTTCCACCATTGGCAGCCTACAACTTTTTTTTGAAACAGCTATCCAATATCGTCATTAATAAATGTCTTTCTGAGAAAAACTGCAATGACTTGATACAAGAACGCGCATATGATTTACTAACACTTCATCCCAGTATTTGGACAGAAAATGATTTCTTTTCGTCCAGAAAAAGATATTATGAACTTTTTGGTTTTGAATCTATAGACCATCTTCAAGATGTAAAGATTAAGGATATAATTGTCGAAACTGAGAAACATTTGAATATTTTATCTTCAGAATTTTCGAATACAAGTTATAAGGGTTTGAAAAATATGAGATTCAAAGAACTTGTTTCTTTGTTGTTCTCGTTAAAATCTCTTCCTGATAATTCAACACTGAAAGCTCCTAAAATCAAAATTAACGATCTGTTTAGATATCTAAAATACAAGAATATTGAAGAAATAGTACCAGTAGTAAATTCACTTTATCAAGATATCATCAGTAATTTTAAGGCTCTTTTCGAGGTTAATTTTGAGAATCTATGTCCTTTTTCCCCATTGTATATCAATTTAGATAGACTTAGCTTTATTGAAATTGTTTGGCCAAAAAACCACTTCCCCACAGATTATCTGACATTATCATACGTTTTTTCAGAGAAAGAACTTTCAAAAAAAGAGCCTATCATCTACACAACTGACTACTCAATTTCGAAGACCATAGAATTACTTAATGCAAATCTATTCGGTACTTCAAGAACCCGAAGTGATAAGGGAGCTGGATATATAATCCTTGATAATAACGATTTTTCCTTCTTGGATGAACCTACAAGGTTCTGGGTTAGTAAAACAAGTTTTCCTTCTCGACAACCAATCCAGAACCAGGTCTATAAACTCATAAATAATGAGCTTAAATTGCTACTAAGACCTCAAAACTTAACTTGGGGATTAGATCACTTTGCCGATTCTTCAGTGAATGATCTTTATATTCGTAAGTGTTTAACGAAGTATCAAAAAAATTTTCCAATTAATAACTGACCTAGCAAACGATTTTCAATTCATCTTGTTGAGATCGGGATTTATTCTAGGACTATTGGGACTTAAAAACCCACCACATTAATTAGTATTAGTAATACTGATTATGTAGGAAGAGGTTTGGTTTGATGTTGCCGAAACCCAGCTTATTGATTTAGTCATTTTCGTAGAGAATTCGAAAGAAAACATACTTTATATTTCGATAAAATCTACTTTACCTTATAGAATAAGAGTTAGTAGCCAGTAGTTTGCAGTGAATTGCTGAAAGAAAAAGTCTCATTCTGAGTCATAAGATTCAAAAGGCAGGTTGATGGCATGGTGATCAACTCCATAAAAATCACCATGTTATGATTCGGGGGGCAATATCCATGATGATTTGTCTCATCATTCCTCGCCTCCCTCCCCAATGTGTTAAAATGACTGGTATGGATTGGAACCATCACATCCAGCAAGTCTTAGATACCCTCCCGGATAAACCCGGCTGCTACCTGATGAAGGATGCCAATGAGCACATCATCTACGTGGGCAAGGCGATCAACCTGCGCCACCGGGTGCGCTCCTATTTCCACGCCTCCGCCCAAAACGATAACAAGACCCGTCGATTGGTGCGTGAAATCGCTGATATCGAGTGGATCGTGGTGGGTTCCGAACTGGAAGCCCTGATCCTGGAAATGACGCTGATCAAGCGCCACAAGCCGCGCTTCAACGTGCGTCTAAAGGACGACAAGCGCTACCCCTACATCAAAGTTCACTGGCAGGACCCCTTCCCCAAGGTGACCGTCACCCGCCTGATGAAGCAGGATGGGGCACGCTACTTCGGCCCCTACACTAGCGTGTGGGCAGTCCACCAAACCCTTGACCTGCTACGCAAGATCTTCCCCTACCTGACCTGCAATCGTGAGATCACCGGAGAGGACAGCCGCGCCTGCCTGTACTACGACATCAAGCTCTGCACTGCCCCTTGCATCGGTGCGATCAATCAAGAAGATTATCGCCAGGTCATCGATGACCTGTGCCAATTCCTGGAAGGCCGCACGCAGCCCGTGGTGGATCGTTTGAACCGAGCGATGGAACAAGCTGCTCAGGAGCTGCGCTATGAGACTGCAGCAACCATCCGCAACCAGCTTATCGCCATCGATAAGATCGTCGAACGCCAAAAGGTGGTCAGCACCGACCAGACCGATTCCGACGTGATCGCCATGGCACGGGCGGATGGGGAAGCCTGCGTGCAGGTGTTCTTCATCCGGGGCGGCAAATTGATCGGGCGGGAATACTTCGTGCTGGAAGGCACTGAAGAAGAAGCGGACGACGAAGTGCTGAGCGAATTCGTCAAGCAGTTCTATTCACAGGCAGCCTTCATCCCCGAAAGAGTGCTGCTCCCCAACGAACTGATCGAAGCCCAGATCATCAGCCAGTGGCTCAACAGCCGTAAACCCGGCGAGGCGGTCGAGATCAGCGTCCCACACCAGGACCTGAACAAAGAGCTGGTGGATATGGCCGCGGAAAACGCGGTGGAAACGCTCAAAGCGCTGCGCACCCGCTGGGAGGCGGATACCAACCGCCAGACCGTCGCCCTGACAGAGCTGCAGGAAGCCCTGAACCTGCCGGAGCCGCCCAATCGGATCGAGTGCTACGATATCTCCACCACCCAGGGCGTGGCCAGCGTGGGCAGCATGGTGGTATTCGAACAGGGCACCCCCAATAAGAAGCTCTACCGGCGTTTCAATATCAAGACCGTCCTCGGACAGGATGATTTCGCCTGCATGGAAGAGGTACTCAACAGACGCTTCCGCCGCTGGAAAGCCTACCATGAGGAGGGTGACCAGGTAGGCAAAAAACCTGACCTGGCCTTCTCCATCCTGCCGGACCTGCTGCTTGTGGACGGCGGCAAAGGGCAGCTCAGCCGGGCGGTCAAGGTACTGGAAGCCTACAACCTGCTGGATCACGTCCCGGTGGCGGGATTGGCGAAAGAAGAAGAAGAGTTGTTCGTCCCGGGTGTGCACAACTCGATTTTCCTGGACCGCCATTCACAGGGGCTCTACCTGGTCCAGCGCATCCGCGATGAAGCGCACCGCTTTGCCATCACAGCCCACCGCAAACGCCGCCAGAAGCAGGGCCTGGCTTCCCGATTGGACGTCATCCCCGGCATCGGCCCAGCCCGGCGGCGTGAATTACTGCGTAAATTTAGCTCCATCGAGGGCATTATAAATGCCCCACCGGAAGCCATTGCCGAGATCAAAGGCATTACGCTCGAAATGGCGCAGTCGATCAAGGTTCAACTCGAATAAGGAATTTTTATGCCAAAGAAACCATCTTCTAAGCGTATTTACCAGATCGTGTTGGCAGCCGTTGCCATCATCACGATCCTATCCATGATTGCCCTCGCAATCCGATTCTGAAAGGCAGGCCATGCCCTCACTTAGCTGGCTGGATGTTACGAATATCTCATTCAACGCGCTGCTGCTGTTGGAACCACTGCATGTGCGCTATATATCAAAACGCCAACCCTCACAACAGATGGGTACCGCCCTGGCAGCCAATCCTGCCGTGGGTTGGTATTTCACACAAACCCATCCCCCCATTAGGAACTACATCGAAGCCTGCCTGGCATTAACCAGCCGTTT
Source organism: Chloroflexota bacterium (assembly GCA_034717715.1). Classification (GTDB taxonomy): domain Bacteria; phylum Chloroflexota; class Anaerolineae; order Anaerolineales; family Anaerolineaceae; genus Brevifilum. Next base: position 5,977 of record JAYELT010000153.1, read on the forward strand.
TACAACCCCGCAGGCGTGCCGTGCTGCGGAGATAGCCGTGTTGGACGGCATGCAGGATTGGTTGATCTACTTGCTGGACCCCGTAAAGTATGACCAGCTGGCCTTCCTGAGTTGGGACGACGAGTCGCTGTTGAGCATGGCGGATTTCAAAGACAAAATCGTCCTGGATATCGGCGCTGGAACCGGTCGCCTGGCGTTTTGTGTGGCTCCCCTGGCCCTTGTAGTCTACGCGGTGGAACCCGTTGCCAATCTGCGCAGGTATATGTATCAGAAACGGGATGAACTGGGTTTGGAGAATGTTTACCCCATCGACGGCACCCTGACCCGAATCCCACTCCCAGCTGATTTTGCGGATATTCTCATGGCCGGGCATGTTTTTGGGGATGATCGTGAGATGGCGTACCGTGAAATGCACCGGGTTGTACGGGATGGCGGATGGATCCTCCTGCACCCAGGTACCAATGCTGCTTCAGAAGAGAAAGCGCATCAATTTCTACTTCATAAAGGATTTGATTTCAGCACCTTTGAAGAGCCGGGTGATGGCCTTAAGCGAAAATACTGGTTGTTTGTCAATAAATAATGATTTACAAAGGAGATTCAACATGATCAAAAATGACGGCTACGAATTCGTCGAACAGACCAAGTACCCAAATATCAGCGATCCTGACCAAAAGGAAGGCAAACCCCAACCGCCTTATGAAATTCCCTTAGAGGCCGACAAACCCCTCATCAACCTCCCGGATTACAAAACGATCGACCTGGGGGGGTATGACCTGCGCCAGGCAATTGAAGAACGTCGTTCCCTGCGGCGTTATTCGGAGGATGCCCTTTCATTGGAGGAGCTCTCCTATCTCCTGTGGCTCACCCAGGGCGTGAAAAAGATCGACGAGAAACGCCATGTGGTTTGGCGCACGGTGCCCTCCGCTGGCTGCCGGCACCCCTTTGAGACCTACCTGTCCATCAACCGGGTGGGGAATTTGGAACCAGGACTTTACCGCTATGCCTCGGTAGAACACAAACTGGTCGCGCTGGAAATAGATGAAAGCTTCAACCAGAAACTGACCGAAGCATGCCTGGGTCAGCGCCACGTGGCAACCAGCGCGGTGACCTTCATTTGGGCTGCGGTGCCCTACCGCACGATCTGGCGCTACTCTGAGCGCAGCTACCGCTACTTCTATCTGGATGCGGGCCATGTATGCCAGAACCTGCACCTGGCGGCTGAATCGATCAACTGCGGGATCTGTGCCATCGGCGCTTATGATGACGATTTGGCTAACCGGCTGATGGGTTTCAACCCGCCCGAGATGTACGTGGTCTATTTGGCTTCCTTAGGTCGGAGAGAGTAGTGGAAATTGTCTGATAAGGTTGATTTTTGCATAATAATTTCTGCCGGGACGGAATGGCGGGCAGTCTTGCCTCATTTCCCTGACGCAAAGACCCAGCCCACCCCATTTGGGGACTATTTCACTGCTGTCATCAACGGGCAGGATTTATCCTTCCTGCACAGCGGTTGGGGAAAGGTGGCTTCTGCCGGAGCGACACAATATGCCATTGACCGATGGGGCCCGCGCCTGCTGGTCAACCTGGGTACCTGCGGCGGCGTGGAGGGGCTGGTCAGGTTGAATGACGTCATCCTGGCAGAGGAAACTGTAATATATGACATCATCGAGGGTATGTCCAGCTACCAGAGTGCCATTGAGCGTTATTCCGTACGGGCAAATCTGGATTGGCTGGGCAGCAGCCTGCCATTTCAAGTAAAACGACTCAGGTTGTATTCCGCAGACCGGGATATAAGACCGGAGGATGTATCAGGGATATTGAGGGACTTCGGTGCTGCGGCTGCTGATTGGGAATCAGGTGCATTTGCCTGGATAAGTGACAGAAATCAAAAGGATTGGCTTGTGCTGCGATCAGTTACCGATCTGGTCAGTGATCATTATGGTGAGGCATTGGGTAATGCTGACCTGTGGCGGGAAAGAACCAGAGAGGTCATGGGGACGCTGGTAAGTTATCTGCCCTGGATTCTTGATCGTTACAACAAAACACATTAGGAAATTGGTGGGTGGTAAGACTATCCCACCCGTCACCTAAATAATTAATTCATGTAGGGTGGAATCTGCTTCTGATCCCACCGAACAATTACCATTTATAACAATTTATCCAATCACATAAACAGTCCTATGTAGAGTTGGGTCTGTACCTGATCCCACCAATATTTTATAGCTATTGCGACATTGATCCACTCAATAAAAATAGGTGGGTTGGAATGCGCAACCCACCCTACACGAAAATATCCTGCATCTTGAAGGTTGCCGGTGGGGTTTCCACCGCACCAATTTATTTTTGTTAAATCATTCCATTGATAATAATTAATAACGGTGGGTTGAACTACCCAACCCACCCTACAGGAAAATTTCTTACATCATGTAGGGTGGAATCTGCTTCTGATTCCACCAAATAATTACCATTTATAACAATTTATCCAATCACA
>JAYELT010000154.1:0-26818 GCA_034717715.1 Chloroflexota bacterium
GGGGGCATCTTAAGAATTGTTTTTCATTTATTAGTATTTTTACAAACACCCAATCGTAGGTGTAGACCTGCCTTAGCCCCCCGAAGGGGGCAGTGTCTACTGCCCTGCCCGAAGAGATTTAACAAGGGGTGTTACCCATATATCACGGAAGAACCGTTTATTTAACCACAATATTCAAGACCATCACCATCCTGATGGGGAGGTCTTAGTAGAAGTCCTTTAGCAATTTTATAATTTTTGATAGCATCAACCCAAATTCTATTTTTATGCGTCAGGTTGTTGCTGAATTTATTTTATGAGAGCAGTTGAAAACGGTTTCCTAATTTCTCCTTCATTTTTCCCAATAAAGCCTCGTCTGGAGAGGACCCGGTCAGGCTGTGCATGAACACCGCTAACATCATTTCACAATCTGCGACTTCTTTTTCGATGTCTTCCTTGCGGGTTCGGTCATTATTACGCACCCAGCCATCCACCCGTGAGACGATTTCATCAGCGTGAAAGCCTTCTTCGGCAAACCTTCGCAGCATTTTAGCTTCCTCATCCGAAAGACCCTGCTCATGATGGGCTAAATACGCCTGAGCCAGTTCGCCTACTTCAGAGAGGTAGAACCATAAGGCATCCTTGGCAGCAGGCCACTGCAGTCCACGAGCTTTGTAATATGATTGGATCATACGGATATCCATGCAAACTCCTTATTTTCTTTGATGCTGATTAAGCAGCATCCCAATGATTATTTATTTAATCACCCTCACCTCTTACCGGGTATGAAGGCATAATGGATCACATCCAACGGGTAGCTATCGATACAGTTTCCTCAGTAAAGGCATTCAGCATTTTCATCCTGCTCCAATTTGTTCACATCCAGATATGTGGCAGGCTATTGTGCATTGATAATTGACAGTATAATTGGTTGCAAAACATGATTAAAGTATACACCCTTCATTACAGGAAATATGGATTTAAAGCAGCGTTTTGAAAAAATTAACCGATCGTTAAAGACCACCTACCATCGTGTCAATAAGTCCAGCGGTGGGATCTTAGAAGTCGTCCGGCGTGCATTCAGCCATTTCACAGAACAGCGAGGTGCTGAAACTGCGGCCAGCATGGCTTATTATGCCTTCTTTTCAATATTTCCAATGCTGCTTGTTTTCATCGCCATTGGAAGCTTTTTCGTTGATCAGTATGTGGTTGAAGATCAATTGCTGAGGGCCTTACAAGGCATCGTGCCAGGTGTGGAGGAAGTAATTATTGCAAACATCGAACGTGTCCTGAATGGGAGAGGTGCTGTGACTTTTTTCGCCTTGATCTCGTTGACCTGGTCTGCGACCAATGTTTTTGATATCCTTGTGAAAAATGTCAACCGAGCTTTTCCACAAGCAGATATCCCTGATTTTTTAAAAAGACGAATGCTGGGCTTTTTTATGTTTTTAGCATTGGGGGGCTTGATGTTATTGTCTCTTGCAGCATCTACGCTATCCGGGTTGATTCCCGTGTTTGATATTCCGCTAAATGGCAGGGCTCTTCATGAGACATTTATCTGGCGGATTGGTGCATTTTTACTGCCAGTTGGGATCAACCTGCTTTTGTTTTGGGCGATGTATCAATGGGTACCTACCATTAAGGTCAGCCGGAAAGCCTCACTAACGGGGGCCACCATCGCTGCAATGGCGTGGGAGTTGTTGAACTTTTTGTTTACCAGGTATCTCAGCAATGCGCTTTCTCAATACCAACTGGTCTATGGCTCGCTAAGTACGATAATGGTCCTTTTATTCTGGATTTACCTTACCGGGATGATTGCACTGATTGGTGCACACCTAACAGCATCTATCCAAAAAGCGATCCAGGACAGGCTTTATGAACGCATGGGATAAGACCTATCCCCGCTATCTGAAGGTAGGGGAATTGGCTCTGCTGCTTGAATTAGCAGAGGAGATGACCCCTACAGTTAATGCCTGGGTGCGTGCCGTGGATGTTCGGATGGGGGAGATTCCCATGGCTGGTGTGATCGAATGGATCCCAGCGTATGCCAGTCTGCTGATCAAATATGACCCAATCAAAACCAATTCATCTGATGTGCAGCGATGGCTTAAGGGGTGCCTTGAGTCAGCCGCTGTTGATGCGCCGGGGAAGGTGCGATGTGTACAGATTCCAGTGCACTATGGTGGGCAGGATGGCCCCGATCTGGAAGCTGTGGCTGCCTTTCATAGCCTGTCGTCATCCGAGGTGGTGGCAAGACACACACGGGTAAGATACCATGTCGGGATGATGGGATTCACGCCTGGTTTTGCATACCTGATGGGCTTGGAGCCCAGCATTGCCACACCGCGGCATGAGACACCACGAATACTTGTGCCCGCCGGTTCGGTTGGTATTGCTGGCATGCAGACAGGGATCTACCCGCTGGATTCCCCCGGGGGATGGCAGTTGATCGGCAGAACGGACAAGACATTGTTTAACCCTGATCAGGAACCGCCGTTTCTGCTATTGCCAGGAGACAAAGTGCAGTTCGTTGCCTCAAAGGATGGCGACGTGACATGACCCTTTTCGTGGAAAGGGCGGCTTTAATCATGTCGATCCAGGACCTTGGTCGGCAGGGATACCAGCGCTTTGGGATGCCTGTATCTGGCCCGATGGACTGGTGGGCGTTTAGATGTGCTAACCGATTGGTTGGCAATCCGCCAGATTGTGCTTGTGTTGAGATGGGGTTCACATCAAGCACCATCACAGTGGAAAGCGATGCTGTACTGGCAGCCTGTGGAGGTGGGTACCACCTGTTTCGGAACGAACAGGAAGTCCCCCTTTGGATGGCATTTTTTGTAAAGCGAGGTGATCGTTTACGTTTCAGTAAATGTTCTGGAGGGAACTGGGTTTACCTCGCTGCGTCCGGTGGGATTCCGTCCCCCGTATGGATGGGATCTCGCAGTGTTTACCCCAGGGCGGGATTGGGACGATTACTGGCGGATGGAGATAAGCTGCCCCTGTCTCTTATGTTGGATTCAACTCGGTTAATGGCAGGATCCTCAGTCCCGCAAAAAGCCAGACCAGTTTACACACACGATCCCCTCATCCATGTCATCCCTGGACCGCATGTGGATCGTTTCACACCTGCGAGCTTGGCTGCATTTTGGGAACAACCGTTTGCCTTATCATCAAAGATTGACCGCATGGGGTATCGTTTGACAGGGACAACCCTATTGCATAATAAAGGTGCAGATATCCTTTCTCAGGGCTTGGCATTGGGACAGATCCAGGTGCCTGCCGATGGTCAACCGATCGTGATGATGCCCGATCACCCCACAACTGGAGGGTACACCAGTATTGGGACAGTTATTCGGGCTGATTTACACCTTGTAGCGCAAGCTGAACCGGGTAAATCCGAGATCCATTTCACACCCATCACTGTCTCGATCGCCCAGCAATTGTTGATGGACATTCATAAAAAATTGAAATCCGCATTACAAATGCAGGAGGAGTCATGGCTGGACCTGTAAAGATTGATCTGAACTGCGACCTGGGTGAAAGCTTCGGGAGACATACCCTGGGGGATGATGCTGAAATTATGAAATTAATTTCATCGGCGAATATTGCATGCGGGTTTCACGCAGGCGAACCGAGCGTGATGGCACGGACTGTCTCGCTGGCAAAACAGAATAGCGTCGCTGTTGGGGCACATCCCGGGTACCCTGATTTGCATGGGTTTGGAAGGCGTAAGATGGATCTTTCCCTGCAGGAGGTCGCTGATACCATCACTTATCAGCTGGGTGCTCTTGATGCCTTTGCGCGGGTGTCTGGTGTGAAGCTGGTGCATGTCAAGCCGCATGGGGCGCTGTATAACCTGGCTTCGGAAGATGATGTTTTGGCAAATGCAATTGCCCATGCTGTGGCTGCATACAACCCGGACCTGATCATGGTTGGGTTAGCAGGTTCAGCACTGATAAAGGCAGGCCAGGAAGTTGGTTTGCGAGTCGCCAGGGAGGGGTTCCCGGATAGGGCTTATCTACCCGATGGCAATTTGATGCCGCGCAGCCAGCCAGGGGCTGTTCTTCATGAACCTGATGCTGTTGCCAGCAACGCAATCCGTTTAGTTAGGGAAGGGCTTAAAATCGAAGACAAAGTTATAAGAATGGATACATTGTGTTTGCATGGGGATAATACAGAAGCGCTCAGGAACGCACAGGCTGTACGACGCGTATTGGAAGCTGAAGGTGTTGAGATTCGATCGTTAGCGTCGCTCTAGGCGGGCCGATCCAGGCTGCCAGAGGGGACGCTGCATAAGCGATGCGGTTTGACTTTGATGACATGTGTTAGGATTTAATGATTATCAGGATAATATTTTCCAGGAGCTGGTGCCTATGAAAAATTTTGAGTTTTACAATCCCACTCGGATCATTTTTGGTAAGGGCACGATCAAACGCTTGAAATCGTTGATCCCGACTGGTGCGACCATATTGATGTGTTATGGGGGAGGTTCAATCAAACGCAATGGGGTCTATGAACAGGTGATGGATGCCATCAGTGATTGGGAAGTTTATGAGTTTGGGGGGATTGAACCCAATCCAGATTATGATACGCTGTTAAAGGCGATTGGGTTAGGTAAAAAGCAGGATGTGGACTTCGTTCTGGCTGTTGGGGGCGGCAGTGTGATTGATGGGTCGAAACTGATTGCATCCGCGATACCCTATCTGGATGGTGAAGCCTGGGAGATTGTCACCGGGGAAAAGGAACTAATGAAAGGTGATGTCCTGCCGATCGGTACAGTTCTAACCCTCCCTGCAACAGGTTCGGAGATGAATGGGGTTTCGGTCATATCCCGCCGTGCCACACAGGAGAAGTTAGCCTTTCGGACTGAGGAAATCTATCCACGATTTTCTATATTGGACCCCTCTACGACATACACTTTACCGGTAAAGCAGGTGCGAAATGGCATCGTGGATGCTTATATCCACGTTCTGGAGCAGTATGCAACTTATCCTGTTAATGGGAGGATTCAAGACCGGCAGGCTGAGGGAATTTTACTGACCTTACAGGAGATTGGTGAAAAGGCTTTGGAAATCCCACCTGATTACGAAATACGCGCAAATATGATGTGGGCGGCTACCATGGCTTTGAATAAATTAATTAATAAGGGCGTTCCCGAGGACTGGGCTACCCATTTTATTGGTCATGAGTTGACGGCCTTCTATGGATTGGATCATGCGGAATCCCTGGCAGTCGTCATGCCGTATTTGTGGTGGTATCAGCGTGAAAAGAAGGCAGCCAAATTGACCCAATACGCCCAGCGTGTTTGGGGACTTTCAGGTACAGGCGAAGCGGTCATTCGTAAGGTAATTGATCATATGACGGCCTTTTTCAACCGTCTTAAAATGCCTACCAGGTTAATAGATTTCAGCATCGATCCTGATGAAGCTGCAGAAAAGGTAAGCGCACGCTTTGAAGAGCGAGGGACGGTTTTGGGTGAACATAAGGATATCACGCCCGAAAAGGTGGCAGCGATCTTAAGAATGAGCCGTTGAGGAAAGTGGATGGAATCGGGATTGTTCGAACCCCTTCCAATATTAATACTAGACAATTATGGAAGGATAAATGCCTAGAATGGCTTGACATAAGCCTTATCCAAACCAGACCTTACATTATAAACGAATTTATCGGGATTCCCTCTTCGATCATTTGTATAGCCGATTATGCGGCTGTGGCCTTAAGGCTGAATGTGCATGGGTACAATTCAATCTTATTCTCTTCAATATCATAGGGTGTGTACCCGCCGTAGAAATATTGTGGGAATTCATGCAGGAATTCGATCCTCATGCCAGTATCACAAAAAGCTGTCACAATCTCACCCAATGTCCAGCTCCATTCGTAAGAGTCGAAAGGTGCTTTAAGCTCTGGATCTGTATAGTCACCCATATGGTTATAATGCCATACTACCTTACGAAAATAATCCCCTAGAATTTTATTTGGGCTGAATGATCCATCCTGATCCAGCAATACATTTCTAAAGGGATGACCGTCAAAGATATAAAAGAATCCATCGTCCTTCAACAGATATTGCACTGTTTGAGCGAATCTTTTAATGTCTGGAAGCCAGCATAGAACACCGGTAGATGAGAAGACAATATCGAATTTCCATTTAACTTTGTTGATGACATCCATAATATCTGATTTGATGAAATATGCAGCAATATCCATGCGTTTTGCTAAATTCTTGGCATATTTCAAAGAATTTTCGGAAATATCAATCCCCGTCACTTTGGCACCCAATAGCGCCCAGGAAAGGGTGTCCGTCCCGATATGGCAAAGTAAATGCACCAGGGATTTCCCCTTGACATCGCCAACTTCTTTTATGATCACATCGTTAATCAAGGGTGTGCCAGCGATCAATTGATCGATATGATAATTTTGGTAGTGGGTGTCGGCCAGGACATCCCATCCCCTTTTGTTGGATTGAGTTCGTTTAATCATTGCATTAACCTTTATCATTCATGATGTATCAGAGCGTCTTGGAGTGTTCAAACATTATTACCGCTTTTCTGTTATATTAAACTTTTCCAATCGGTCATGGGTGTTCTGATCGTTTGTTAGGTCGTTCAGTTCAAATTATAGATCAAATTGCGTCCTTCAACAGAAAACCTGTTCTAAAGATTACAGCCCAAATTGGAGTCTGGATGATATGGTTTGAGGGAATAAACACAAAATCAATTACATTAAATACTATGTTGTTAGAAATATCTATTATAATAAATATAAATGAATAATAAAAATTGTAATTGGCCTAGAAGTGAATAGGGGCCTGGTTTTGGAATCGATTTTTGCACAAGTATTTCTCATCAATAAAGAGACGATTGAAAATCCATGGAGAATGAAAGTTTGCTGAAGAAACTATTCACCGGTAGGAGAGGGCGGCAAATTAAGGAATATTTAACTGCTTATATCTTTATCGCCCCTGCAACAATTCTCATATTCATCTTTGGAATATTCCCGGTTGGCTTCGCGCTCTTCGTAAGTCTGCATAAATGGCGCATTAAAAGAACAGCGATAATTGGCCTGCAAAACTATGTGGGAGCGATTGGCAATCTGGCTTTTGTCCTGGTTTTTTTTCTGGGTATTGGTGCGCTTGTGGGAGTGTATTTCCTGCTTAAGCGCATCCTGACGATGGCGCATGAAAATGATGATCGCCCCTGGTTATGTCTTTTGCCGGGTTTTGTGCATGCTCTTGTTATATTTGGCTTACTGAATTGGTTTTACAGGGCATTACCCGAGATTTTAGATATCGCCACTAAATTACGAGGGGTTGAAAGAACACAGAGCGTTTTCTTGGGACTATTAAAAGAGGCATTGCGTGCTGAAAGCGTCTTGCCATCCTGGCGGTTCTTGCTGTGGTCAATGTTGGCGGGCATTATCACAAGTATTATCGTTTTACGTGTGTGGCGCAACCAGAAGAATTTTACTTATCAATCGAAGTTTGCCCTGGTTTTCATGGCAATGGGAGCGGGTGTCGGCCTGCTTTATTACACCTATCAGCAGGTCAGCCAGGCTTATGCCGCTGCATTTGCTGAGGGCATGGATCCGGGTATCTGGCCGCAGTTCATCTCAATCAGCGGCGGTGTGATCCTGCTCGTGCTTGCCTGGATCCTGTGGCAAAGCGCACAAAATCGAAGCTCCAAAGGTGGATTTTGGCTGCATATTTTGGCTGCCCTGGTGCTGCTGGTCGGTGGGTGGCTGCTGATTGGGGAAATCCCAACCATCGTGGCTTCAGGCGATAAGGACCTTTGGGAGGGTTTAAAGGTTACGGTTTTCTTTTCGTTAGGGACGGTTCCCTTCCAGCTGGGGATCGCGCTGTTCCTTTCCGTGCTGCTTTTTCAGAAGCTGCGCGGGTCCAACATCTTCCGGATTATCTATTTTATCCCGTATGTCACCCCGGGTATTGCCAGCGCGGCAGTCTTTCAACAGATGTTCTCCAACCGCCAATCAGCGCCAATCAATATGCTTTTAAAAATATTAGGATTGCCACCCCAGCAGTGGCTGTATGAGCCGCGTGGTGTGATTACGATGATAGGTGAATCCCTGGGTTGGGCCGTGCCAGATTGGGCATCTGGTCCCAGCCTGGCTCTGACCGTGATCATCTTGCATTCGATCTGGACCTATGTAGGCTACGATACAGTGATCTACCTGGCAGGGTTGGGCAATATTTCCACGGAAATGAATGACCAGGCCGAAGTTGATGGTGCCAATCAATGGCAGGTCTTCAGGTATATCACTTTCCCCTTACTTTCTCCTACGACCTATTTCCTATCACTGATCGCCATCATCGGCACCTTCAAAGCGTTTAACACAATCTGGATTTTGCGTTCAAACCTTGCTCTGGGCACAACGGACACCTTCAGCGTGACCATCTTTATCGAGTTCTTTGAAAAACTTCGCTACGGTTATGCCTCTGCAATGTCCTTCATCCTTTTTGCGATCATATTGTCACTGTCTTATATCAACAACAAGACTCAAGGCTCGAGAGTGTTCTATGGCTGAAAAAAAGCAGAAAAAGTCGCGGTTTACAGTTTCTACACGAAGAAACATCTTCATCTATGTCCTCCTTGGTTTGGGAGCTTTCATCTCGCTGATTCCCTTTGTGTGGATGATATCTACCTCTTTGATGAGCCTGGGTGAAGCATTGGGAACCGAGTTTTTTCCATCAGAACTGCACCTTGAAAATTATGTAGAAGCCTGGCGCAAGGCGGATTTTTCGGAATATTTTATTAACAGCATCCTGATCACGATCATCACGCTGTCCGGTCAGGTGACTTTCAGCATTTTAGCTGCCTATGCTTTTGCACGCATAGAATTTCCTGGTCGTGATCTCATTTTCAGTGTGTTGTTAAGCACCATAATGATACCGGCCATGGTCTTTACCATACCGAATTTCCTGACGGTCACCTGGCTGGGTCGGATCACCCCAGTTGCCTGGATCAACAACTGGCCAGCTTTGACCATTCCTTTCATGGGGAGTGTATTTTCAATATTCATGCTGCGGCAGTTCTTTGCACAGGTTCCTGATGAACTTTTCGATGCTGCACAAATGGATGGCGCAGGGCATTTACGCTTTTTACTGCAGGTCGTGCTGCCTCTTTCGAAAGCACCCCTGATGGTGATCATTGTATTATCCTTCATCGGCACCTGGAATTCCCTGGCATGGCCAATGCTGGTGACCAATACGCCTGATTGGCGGCCGATCTCAGTCGGTTTGATGGAATTTGTGGATGAAGCTGGTCAGTTAATCAACCTGACCATGGCTGGTGCCTTTATCACGATAATCCCCATCCTGGTGATCTATTTCTTTACGCAAAAGCAATTCACAGAAAGCATCGCCAGGTCTGGATTGAAAGGTTAGAATATATATAGTTCTGTGAAAGGAGGTGAGTGGAAGAAAAATTTTTTAAACTGGTTATTCAAAACACAAATCTTTATAAGGAGATGAATGATGAAAAAGTTAAGCTTATTTTTGACTGTTGCTTTGGTGCTGACATTGATTTTGTCAGCTTGTGCCCCTGCAGCGGAACCGGAACCACCTGCGGAAGAGCCTGAAGAGGAAATGGAACAAGCTGAACCTGAAGAGGAAGAAGTCGAAGAGCCCGAGGTGGAGGAAGAAGAAGTTGTTGAGGCTGCCCCATTTGAAGGCGTGACTGTACAGTTCTGGCATGTCTATTCCGATGAACCTGGAGAAGCCTTGCAAGCCTTGGTGGATGAATTCAACGAAGTTAATGAATACGGCATCACCGTGGAGGGTTTGAACCAGGGGAATTACAGCGATATTGAAGACAAGATCAATGCAGGCATTCAATCCGGTGATTTGCCGGATGTGGTCATGGCGTATACCAACGCACTGGCAGACTGGTATTCTGTAGATTCCGTGGTTGACCTGAACCCTTACATCAATGATGCAGAACACGGTTTGACAGAAGCACAGATGAGTGACCTGTACCCCCACCTCAAAGCTGCTGGTTCCGCGCCAGACGGTGCCTGGATAGCCTATCCAATGACCCAATCTGCCAATGTTCTGGTGTATAACTTCACCTGGGCTGAAGAATTGGGCTTTGCAGAACCACCAAAAACAAGTGCTGAACTGGAAGAGCAAGTTTGTGCAGCTGCGGATGCTAACACTGCGTTGGGCGGCGATTTCGCCGGTACAGGTGGATTGGTGTATTATCCCAGTACCACAAACTGGCTGCATTTCCTGTATGCCTTTGGTGGCAATGAGCTGAACGAGGATGGCACTGCCTATGATTTCACTTCCCAGGCAGCCATTGATACCTCAATGTATATTTTAGATCTAAAGGAAAAAGGTTGTATCTGGCAAACAGAAAGCTATCCCAACCCAGAACAAGCCCAAAGAAAAGCTTTGATCACGATGAGCTCGACCGCGGGTATACCTTACTATGAAGCTGCCTTTGCTGATGAAGCCAATGACGATGTTTGGGGCTTCATTCCTGCCGCGGGACCTGACGGCACACTGGCTGTGGATGCCTTCCAGCAGATGCTTGGGGTGATCCCCAGCACGGAAGATGAGCATATGGCTTCGTGGCTGTTCATCAAGTGGTTGACCTCGCCCGAGATACAGGCTCGTTGGGTCAGGGCAAGCGGTTACTACGGTACCCAGATTTCGACGGAAGCCCTCTTGGCAGATTATGTGGCAGAAAACCCCGTGTGGGCAACCGGCGTGGCACTGGCAGCCCTTGGGCCGTCAGAGCCCCAGACCTTCCCCGCCTGGTCTTCCGTACGCCGAACGCTTGGCGACACGGCTGCGGAACTGTACAATGCAGCTGATCAAGCCGCAGTAGAAGCCATCCTGGTTGCAGTGACCGAGACGGCAAACGATCTGGTTGAGGAAGTGCAGTAAACGAACATGCAGGTGTTCAATTAAATAATTAAAAAAACAACCTCCAGGCAGCTTACCTGGAGGTTGTCCATTATAAGGGTAATGAATCAGGCAGCATTAAAAATTTATTGGTTTAGATGCATCCATTTTTAGTTTGGAATGTCGCTGTTTATTAGGAGGACGGTTTTCCTTGGGTTGATATTATTATTGATCAAATTGGAAGGAATGATAGGCTTGTGTATATTTCCTTCTATCACAGATTAGTGTGATCTTTTAAAACCTTAAATATCTGCTATTCAATTCTTAACGAAACATTAAGCATAAAGACAGCATTATCCATTATACTATTTCCATCAGACAGATTACTGTCATGTCTGGTTAAATAGAGTAATAAATCTTTTCTCTCCTTTTGGTTTAGAGGCTCCTTTAGAAAAGCACCAGCGGATGATATCTAAGATCATCCGCTGGTGTATTTAATGACTGTCGTTAGCGATCTTAAATTTAATCTAATTGAATCAGTTTCGGTAGGATTTCACGACCCCATGCCCGGATCTTGTTCCAGTCGCGATGATCCTGTTCCGGTATACTTCTCATTGATTTTGCGAAAGCGCCGGTTAGGGTATTATGCTTTATACATCCACCAAACAAACCCAAATCCACAGGTTCTTTGATCTTGATCATGGGCTTGGCATAGCCTATCGCTTTTTTGACGTTCTCCGGTTTATCTTCTCCCATTGTCAGGCATACCAAAAAAAGGCTGCTGGGACATCACGCAGAGCTTGTTTGAATTTGTGCATGAAGCGCCGGGTTTTACCAAGGATGCGGAATGCCCTGACTGATGAACCGACCACCACAGCGTCATATCCGCTGATGTTTTCAACCGTTTCAACGGGTTTTACATCCACTGCAGCGCCTGCTTTTTCCATCTCTTCACCGATAGCTTGTGCAACTTCGGCGGTCGAACCAGCTCCTGTGCCGTATGCGATCAGAACATTCTTGCTCATTTTCTTACGTCCTTTCTTCTGACTTGCCAGTGAATTATTACACATGATTATAACTAATACTTAAGGTTCTGTTTTTGTTTCCGAATCTGGCATTAATGGATGTGAAAAAGGTAGAGGAACAATTGTCAATGGATTTTTTCTCCTGAAAATTTCCTTTCGCATAGCACGTCCATTAAATACGAATATTTTCTGTATCCATTATGAATAATATAAACTTTTTAGGGGTAGACCTGTCCAGCATCCCAAAATTTCTTTAATAATGTAGCGTACAATAGGTAACAAGAATCAACTCACAGAAGAATGGGTAAATACAGCGAATGTCCTCAATTTATCAAGGTGATTTAGCAAATATGTGGGCGGTTGGCGGCAAACAGGCTGGGTCTGCCAATGCTGAGTGTAAGTATCGCTATTATCGGTTTTGCCCTGGATGCGGCTGGCAACTGACCGGAAAGTTTTCAACCTGCCCGCGATGTGGGGCAGATTTGAGGATGAAGGAATGTCCATATTGCAGGGGGATGATTCCAGAGGATTCCAAAGTTTGCCTGCGCTGTACAGCACAGCAATCTGATTGTCCTGAACTATAAAATCTGAAGGCTGCCTGGTTGAGAGACAGCCTTCCTGTGAAAACAATTGAAATTAGCGCTCACCCTTACTGATATAGTCGCTGCCCCCGCTGTTACTGGTTTCGTTCAAATTATTTGGACTCCCATAGTAGTAGGCTGTACTCCCGCCGGAGAGGTCAATGTCAAGGGTTTCTTCAGCCCAGATCGTTGCTTCACTCCCGCCGCTCAACCTTAATTCTGTGACTTCACTTTGCACCCATTCAGCCATGTATTTTGAACCACCGCTGGCTTCTATGATTTGCTCTGTAACTTCACCTTCGCTGACGTTCAGTTCTGATCCACCTGATAGGGTGATGTTGAGTTTGTCTGTTCGGATTGCATCGATCTTTGCGACGCTGCCGCCGCTCAGGTTAACATCGATTTGAATATCTTCCGCAACAAGCGCTTCGGATGCCAGTTGTACGCCGCCGGATAAGGAAACCCCGGTGATTTTGGAAAATTGAACAAAAACCTGGATTGGTTCAAGCGGCTGTAAGTTAATGCTGCCCCCGTCCGTGTCTGAAATTTCTACGATCAGGGTTTCCCCTTCAACATAGGTATGGATATACTTCATCAGGTTGCTTTCAGCGTTTACCTCGATGCCGGTATATTGTTTGGAGACATGCAGCTCAAAATTGCCGCCAGCATCGATTTTGCTAAAGCTGGTGACATCGCGTTCTTCCACGACAAGTTCACCGGAGCCGACCACAGTCTTGACAAAGAGATTTACGATATCACAACCCGTCAGCAATATGGCTGAAATAAGTATTAGTATGAACAGACAGCTGAGTTTCTTCATGTGTTCCTCCTAAAATTTGTTGAATTTATTTTCTTTTTTTGTTAGTTCCTTTATATCACATCTCAAGAATATAACTATTGCTTTCTTTCGTTCTTTAAACAATCTTAACAAAAAACCAGTCACTTTTCCATAATTGACAGGTAATAGATAGGAAGCGAACGCAGGTAGTGTCTTGTCAAGTGTGGGAAATTGCGTTTTGTGCTTCCAAGTTAATTAATGTTTCTTCAAGAATAAAATCATCATTATTCGTGTTCTTTTTAAGTTCAGGATCAAAGAGTTTTTGTATAACCTATTTTGCCATGTAGCGTCTCCCAGCTCGCCAATCCTTGTCGATATTCATCAGTTGAGTACCGAGTAAGCTGTAAACGGATGAGCGATCGGGGAACACACCCACAACTCGTTCTCTCCGCCTGATCTCGCGATTCAAGCGTTCAAGCGGATTGACGGAGTGAATAGATCGGTGATGCGCCGACGCAGTTCATTTGCCTTGGATGTGAGCATATTGAATAATCCGTCTCCGGAAAGTTCCATTTTCAACAGTTCCTGGATTTGATCCAGGGAGAAGTCTAAATCTTTTAGCGCTAAAATATGGTTCAATCTGACCAATTGG
This sequence comes from Chloroflexota bacterium, assembly GCA_034717715.1. Classification (GTDB taxonomy): domain Bacteria; phylum Chloroflexota; class Anaerolineae; order Anaerolineales; family Anaerolineaceae; genus Brevifilum. Next base: position 13,880 of record JAYELT010000154.1, read on the forward strand.
GACATGCTGTAAATAGCGGCAGCCTGTGAAGCGGTCAATGTGAACTGGTTTGAGCAGTCCCATTCGGTCGTCGTATCGCAAAGTCTTGATGCTAACATGAGCTATTTTTGAAAACTCGCCGATCTTTAACATGGTCACTTCGAAAAAATGTTTACTGAAGGTCTTTAGTAGTAAAAGTATACAACCTCCTGTAAGGGGAGAGTCAAGGAGGCTTACAAGGGAATTATTGGAAATGATTAACGGGTATAATCGGGGATATGTCAAAAATCGTTGCAGTAGATATCGAAACCACAGGACTAAATCCGAAAGAAGATTCGATCACAGAGATTGGTGCGGTTAAATTTGATGGCCGCAGGGTGGAAGATGAATGGTCCACCCTCGTGAACCCTCGCCGTTCTATACCAAATTTCATCAGTCAATTAACCGGGATTTCCAATAACATGGTTCGTAATGCGCCATTCCTGCCGGATGTGATCGGAGATCTTATTGCCTTTGTGGGGGATGCACCTGTGGTTGGACATAATATCAGCTTTGACCTCACCTTCCTGCGGCAAGCAGGTGCTTTGAGGGCTAACATTGATATAGATACCTATGAACTAGCTGCTGTGTTGATGCCGACTGCTACCCGTTATAACCTTTCCGCTCTGGCTCAGCAATTGGGGATTTTGCTGCCAGCGACGCACCGCGCCCTGGATGACGCCCGGGCGACCCACGCGGTATTCATTGCATTGGTCAAAAAAGCCCACGAATTACCGCTTGATCTTCTGGCAGAATTGGTGCGTATGGGTGAGCCGTTGGATTGGCAGGCTAATTGGCCCTTAAAGCAGGTATTGCGCCAGAGGATCAAGGAAACCGTCAAGGCAAAGAAAGCTGTTGGTGGGGCGCATGGTCCGTTGTTTGAAAAACCATTAGACGATGAAAACCAGCGTGTTGGCGCAGAAGCAGGTGAGGGTAGCCTGGATATCGATGATATAGCTGCTGTACTTGATCGCGGCGGCAAGTTTGCAGATTATTTTGATGAATATGAATACCGACCCCAACAGGTGGATATGCTTCGTTCGGTTGGCAGAGCCTTGAGTGAGTCGCTCCACTTGATGGTGGAAGCGGGTACGGGCACCGGAAAATCCCTGGCGTACCTGATCCCAGCTGCCCATTGGGCTTTACAAAATAATACAAGGGTTGTGATCTCCACCAATACGATCAACCTGCAGGACCAATTGATCAATAAGGATATCCCCGACCTCAGGAAGGCTTTGAAGTTACCCATCCGAGCGGCTGTGTTGAAGGGGCGATCGAATTATTTGTGCCCGCGGCGCCTGGCTGCAATGCGGCGGCGGAAGCCTGAGAATGTGCATGAAATGCGTGTCTTGGGTAAGGTGCTGGTGTGGTTATTGGAAAGTCAAACCGGCGACCGGGCAGAGATCAACTTGAACGGGAATGTCGAACGGATGGTTTGGTCTCACCTATCCGCAGAGGACGAAGGATGCCGCCTGGAAGTGTGCCTGAAGCGTACAGGTGGACGTTGTCCATTTTATCGAGCAAAGATCGCGGCAGAAAATGCTCATCTCCTGGTTGTCAATCACGCCTTACTTCTGGCGGATATGACCACCAACAACCGCGTGCTGCCTCCCTTTGATTATTTGATCGTTGATGAGGCACATCACTTAGAATCAGCCACAACCAGTGCGATGGCATTTCAGGTTCGCGCAAAGGATATCATCCGGTTAAACCGGGAATTGGGCGGTCCTAAAACAGGCGTTCTTGGGCGGTTTGTGGATTTGTGTGAAGACCTTCTTAAACCTGCTCAGATGGCGGCATTAACCCAACTGGCACAGAAGGCATCTGACCTTGCCTTCCGTTTTGACAGCCAGATGCAGCAGTATTTTAAGGCGATGGAAGCCTTCCTGGTTGATAAGCGTGAAGGGCGTCCTTTGGGAACCTATCCGCAGCAAGAGCGGATCCTCCCTTCAACGCGCACATTGCCCATTTGGATAGATTCGGAAATCGCCTGGGAACACGCTGACGAGACCCTTACAAGTTTGATGACGATATTGCGTGAACTGCGTACACCGATGCGTGAACTGGCTGACCAGGAGAATGAAGAAGCAGAGGATATGTGGGGCACCCTGGGGAATATGTCCAACCGATTGGTTGAGATTCAACACAATGTGAACGGGCTGACCAATGATCCCGATATAAACACGATCTATTGGATTGAGATCAATCCGAAATACATGGATGTCAACTTGAACGCTGCGCCGCTCCATATTGGGAGCTTGATGGAGAAACATCTCTGGTACCAGAAGGAATCGGTCATCCTGACCTCGGCAACCCTGACGACAAATGGTGAATGTGAATACCTGAAACAGCGTTTGAACGGTGAGGATGCAGATGAGCTTGTGGTGGGGTCACCTTTTGATTATGAAACGGCTGCGCTTGTATATTTAGCAACGGATATCCCCGAACCCTCGAATTTCAATGGTCATCAAAAGTCCGTCGAATATGCGATTGTGAATGTCGCAAAAGCTTCTGGTGGAAGGATGCTGGCGCTTTTCACTTCTTATGCACAGCTTCGGCGCACCTCTAAAAAGGTTTCACCCATCCTGTCACAATATGATATCCAGGTTTTCGAACAAGGTGAGGGGGCTTCTCGAAGTATGCTGTTGGATACCTTCCGAAATACTGAAAGAGCTGTCCTCCTGGGGACACGTTCCTTCTGGGAAGGTGTAGATATCCCCGGGGATGCTTTGTCGGTGTTGTTGATCGTCAAATTGCCTTTTGATGTCCCTTCTGACCCCATCATATCAGCCCGATCGGAAACATTTGAGGATCCGTTTTATCAATATGCCTTGCCTGAAGCGATTTTGCGCTTCCGCCAGGGATTTGGTCGCCTGATCCGAACGCAAACTGACCGGGGCGTGGTGGCTGTGCTGGATAAACGCGTGTTGACAAAGAAATATGGGCGGCTTTTTGTTGAATCCCTCCCCAATTGTGAATTCAAGCAGGGACTGCTCGCTGATTTGCCGAAAATCACACAACGATGGTTGAATATATAATTTTTTTAGTGTAAGGGGGAGTAGCTGCTGTTTTTATTAAACTTACCCTGGTTGGAGGAAGCCTTCCTCAACAGCTTCATCGATCATTTTATCAGCTTGCTGCCAAAGCTTTATTGAGCCATCACGGATCAACGAACATACCTCCCTCACCTCTTTTGCGGTGATGTCAAGTGGTTGCCAGGAGAAACCTTCATTCTTGATGTTGCTCAACAGCGGCAGGAATCGGTCAATTGCTTTGGCGTATTTTGCCTCAGGGGTTTGCCTGGTTTCAAATTCCTCCCACAGTTTTCTCAGGTCATCAGCCAGTTCTTCCGGCAGGTGGTTGAAGACGATATCAGCCGCATGGCTTTCTGCAAGTTCTTGTTCAGCGACTTTGTCTTTATCATAAACAGAGGTATCCCCCGCTTCAATTTCAACCAGGTCATGGATAAGCAGCATCCGGGTGACTTTGTGGATATCCACAGGGTTATTTGCATAGGGCGCCAGTATAATGGCACTCAGGGCGGCATGCCAGGAGTGCTCAGCCGTGTTTTCCGCTCTTGAGTTATCATGCAGTGCGTTTTTGCGAATGACAGATTTGAGTTTGTCGACATATCCAATAAAATCGATCAGACTGGAAGCGTTTGGTGTATCTGACATAATTGACGACGTCATTATTTTTCCATTTGATTATTTGAGGGGGGGGATGTAGTTACCTGGACCACAGAAACCAGAGAGGATTTAATTTCTCGCTCCAGGAAGTAGTTCAACAAAATTCGGAGAAGGACGATCGCAAAAAGGATGATGACATCCGCAGTGGTTGGTGAGGTGGCGAGCCGCAGGATATCACTCCCTATCGCGAACTCCAGACCCAGGTTTAACATATGTCCAAGGCGTAGCCGGATTTGTTCTGTATGGTTGATCTGGCGTGACATCGGGTCCAGTAAGTGCTTCACATAACTGATGACCGCACGAACCATGGCAGAACCAATCACAAAAGCCGCGGCAGCTTCTGAAGCGAGGATCAGGTAGCTGACCACCTGGGTCAGAAGAGCTTCCTGTGGGATGATGGAAACCGTTTCTTCCGGAGGTTGACTGGAAATGATTTTTAGCAGCGCGACCAGGCCAGCAATCAACGCCACTGGCAAAATATAGCTCATCCAATGTTCGTCTTGTTTTGTGTCTGGAGGGTTCTCGTCTGACATGGCTGTCCTTTCTGGGTGTGATCGTATAGGCTCAATTATGCCTTAATATTCTCACTTCATCAATGATTAGAAGGTCCCTATGCAGATTTTTTCCTTTAACACTTTCTCCGCCATGTGTAAGATTTTCTCAGATACATTTGGTGGACAATTCCCCTGAATCTACACACCTAGTTTAAGTTTCTTTGAACACATTTAACCGCTTTAAATCCGTTTTCAACCTTAAGCCAATCCTCAATTTATTTACCATCAAGGATGGTGGCTATTGTACTGCCAATAAATTGCGAATGTTAAATCATGCTTGGCAGCTGATGAGGTCATCCATGCTTTGAGATTGTTTATTATAAAAAATCCCCAAAATATGTGCTCGATTCCTGGTATAAAGCTTTTGCGCGCTCTATGACAGAAGGAAACAGCTTACCAGACCCCACAACCTGCCTGAGGTCGTTCTCTGAAAAGGGAACACCGACGGATATCCTGGGTGTCATCATTAATCTGCCTGGTTTTCTCAATTGGGTGATCACCTGACCAAATTCTGCTAAACGCTGCTTGTCAATTTGTTTTCGCCGAAGCCAGGTAATGGGGTGTTTTGCCCATTTGGCGGAAACAACCCCACTGACGATCGTTGGCAGCAACTTCAAATCCTTCACATACTTAAAGAATGTATCAAACACGTTCAACCAGTTATCAATCGATCCTTCTGCCCCAGGGTAGACAGTTGGGTCAGGGTCACGATGCCCGGAGCCAAAATAGACCAGTGTTCCCCCTGCTTGTAAATGTTTGATAGCTCTGCGGAAAACAAGCATCCGCTCTCGAATATCCTCGCGTGGTGTGAATAGAAAGTGATGACGGGCATGTGGTAAGAGATCAAGGAAAGGGATCACGTTTGATACACAACGAATATTGTGTTCTTTCAGGATAGAAAACAAAGCCAGGGAATCATATGTCCCCGGATGGTTGGATACCACCAGAAGAGGCCCATGATCAGGGATGAACTCGTCACCGTTTACCTGGAGGCTGCTGCAAAAATGCGTCAGCGCCCATGCACTGGCAGCTGGCAAACCTCTCTCTTTGATAATTTGATCAAAGGAAGAACCTATAATTGCCAGTCGATCGGTAATTTTTCGGAAGAGATGCCAAAAGACCGAATGAGTCAGCCTTGTTATCGGCAATCCAATAGCTGCAACAACTTCATTTATTAGAGATTCGCTTAGATGTGCGACCAGGGTATCCATCATTTGTAGGTATTAGATTAATTCAATATAAAAATTGGTGACCGGCGTCCTAATTCAAGTTATTGATCACGGATTGCTTTGTATCCTGATATAAAAATTATATCTGAGAAACTTCGATAAACCAAATAACTTCATTTGAGCAAATAATTTAACCATTTAAAGAAATTCAAGTCAAATATTTGAAGCCAATAAAAAATATAACAAACCGAAAGCTTCATTATTTTGAAATTCTGCAGCACTAGGCAGCAGCTTTGTACAGCGAAAATCGTTAAAAAAATTTTAACCCCTGGTGAACCATCAATCACCTCAAAACAAGACTGCACGCGTAAGGGGTGATTTCTGCTTTTCTATTTACGTTTTTTTCTATCTCGAAGATTGCTTTGGACTTCCAGGACGTCCTGGGTGATTTTTTCCTGGCGAATGGTATGGAATTTGATCTCAAGGTCTGCCATACGTTGATCCAGGTTGCTGATGGCTGAGTCCATCGTCTGCAAACGGGCGCTGTGTTCACTGATCGTGGACTCAATGATTGCAAGGTAAAGCCTGGATCCCAGATGTTCCCAAATCAGGAAGGATTTTAATGCTTCAGCGTCGCTGTTGATAATCAGATCATCTGGAACGTGCTCTGATTTCGGATCAATCACAGAGAATTGGGGCGGCAGGATTTGTACAGATTTAGGTGTGTAAGAACCAAAATAGTTGAACTGGTTGTACAGGATATTCAACTCATCGATTTCTCGTGTTTCATAGAATGCCCTGATATGAGCGATCACTTTGCGTATGTTTACATAGGAAATGGTTTGAAATCCGGGAACTTTCTCTGAAAAGAAGATGTCATATCCGGCGTTTCGAAACAACCGTTCGCCATAGCCACCTAATGAGATGATCTTAACCTGTTTGTTCTTCCTGTTCAAAATATGTGTGACATGAATGGCTTCAACAATCAGACCGGTATTGAAATTGCCGCATAAGCCGCGGTCAGAGGTTAACGTGATCAGGCCAACATTACGCTGACCTGATTTTTGATGACCGCGATGTGCAATGGTTTCAGGTAGGTCAGAACCTATCGCCGAAAACATGGTGGTTAATTGGGTATCGGTGTGAGTTGCAAAGGATTGGGCAATTTCAAGGTGTTTTTTTGCTCGCCGCCAACGGATGGCGGACATTGCCCTGACGGAACGAAGGAGATGTCTGATATCCTCCATGCCCTGCAGGCGATTTTGGATTTCATTGATCGACTGCATTAAATTTCAATCTCCTCCACTTCCTGAAGGAATCCGGAATCATAAAGCCTTTCCAGAAGGGTGTTGATTGATTCCTTTAGTTCCTCTTTGAGTTCTTCCTGCCAATGTCCTGCTGTGAACTCAGCCAGTAAACCGGCATGGTATTGCTTGAGATGCTTGATGAGCAATTTTTCAAATTCGGAAAGTTGATTGAGCGGCACCTTGTCGAGGTATCCTCCAATCGCCGCGTAAATGATCGCAACCTGGTGTGCGGCTGGTAAGGGCTCAAATTGAGGTTGGGTCAGTACAGCCCGGATTTTTTCTCCACGTTCTAATTGGTGCCGGGTTTTCGTATCAAGCTCAGTTCCAAACCTGGAAAAAATCCGCAGTTCAAGGTATTGGGCTACATCCAAGGCAAGGCTTTTTGACACAGCACGCATAGCGTCATTTTGAGCAGAGCCGCCCACACGGGAAACAGAGAGACCAATATCGATCGCCGGGAGAAGGCCTTCATCAAAGAGTTTGGTGCTCAAATAGATCTGGCCGTCAGTGATGGATATCAGGTTCGTAGGAATATACGCTGAAATATTTCCAGCCTGAGTTTCAACGATGGGAAGCGCTGTCATGCTGCCGCCCCCTTTTTGTCTGGATAATTTTGCAGACCGCTCCAGAAGCCTGGAATGCAGATAAAAAATATCGCCCGGGTAGGCTTCTCGACCAGCGGGACGCTCAAGGAGCAGTGAAAGCTGCCGGTAAGCAACCGCATGTTTGGACAGGTCATCATAAATGACCAGAGCGTCATGTCCAGAATACATGAACGCCTCAGCAATCGCACAGCCCGCATAGGGTGCGATATACACCAGGGAGGGTGAATCCTCGGGGCTGGCTGTCACAATGGTTGTATATTCCAGGGCACCATGTTCACGAAATGTGTCAACAGTTTGTGCCACTGTGGACATCTTCTGACCAATGCACACATAAATACAGTAGACATCCTGACCTTTTTGATTGATAACTGTATCTACTGCAATGGCAGATTTTCCGGTTTGGCGGTCGCCGATGATCAGCTCTCTTTGTCCCTTACCGAGGGGGATGATTGCATCGATTGCCTTGATGCCTGTTTGCAAGGGTGTGTCAATGGGCGACCGATAGATGAACCCCTGGGCGGGAAATTCCACAGGACGGTAGTCATCCGTTTCCAGGGGACCTAACCCGTCGATCGGCTGTCCCAGGGCATTGACAACTCGCCCCAGCAGCTTTTTCCCCACGGGCACATCCACTTCACGTCCCGTTTCATACACCATGTCGCCAGCCTGGATATTGTCGCCAGAACCCAGGATCACGCAGCCCACATAGAACTCATGCAAATCCATGGCGATGCCAAAGGTGCCATCCGGGAACATCACCAGTTCATTTTCCATCACACCGTGCAGCCCTGAGACGATCGCAACGCCATCGCCGACCTTTTTAACTGTGCCGACGTTTTGCGTAATTAATTCATATCGAGATTGAAGCGCTGTTTTACTTATTACTTCTAAGAGGTCGCCAGTTTTCAAATCGAGATTTTCTTTGATATTTGACAGCGCATCTTTTTGTTCACTGATGTACTGCTGAAAATCTTCTCGAACATCGTCTGTGTGAAGGACCGGTTCGTGCTGCCCGGTATCCTGGTTTTCAGAAAGGGTGCCCTCTGTAAGATTATTCATGCGATTTCCTGGTATCGCTTTTGGAAGTGATTGACCTGGCCCTGCAAACTGCCGTCAATCAGTTCGTTTTCAAATCGCAATATGCCGCCGGCGATCAATCTGGGATCGACTTCGTAGGAAAGGCTGATCTCCTGTGAGAGTTTTTGATGGATGACAGAAGAGAGTTCTTCTTGATAGGAAGCTGCAGGCTCTTTAGCAAAAATGACCCTGACCAAGGACGCTTCACCTGGTGCTGCGCCTTCCAAATATTTCGACAGGTTCATCTGACCGAGTTGATTGAGAAATGCGTCCTGATATGATTTTTGCAGATCAGGGGTCATTAAGTCCTTCAGGATGCCCTTGGCAAATTCTGTAGCCAGAAATCCCATCTGCTCTTTGTGTTGTTGAACAGCTTCTGCCCTCATTTGCATCAGGGTATCTTTGTTTTGCGATTTGAGGTCCTCAATTTCTGATTGGACTTCTTTCAGCATTTCCTGCCGGTTACGTTCAATGACGATACGCGCTTCGTTTCTTCGAGCCGCAATGACGGCGTCAATATTATCTGTTTTTTCTTCATATTGGCGGCGCATTTCCTCCGCATTCTGCAGAGCGACCGTCGCTTCATCCATGACGCGATTCGTTTCGATTTCACGCTTTCGCATAACATTTTGAAGCGGCTTGAAAAGAAAGCGGTACAGGATGAAAACCAAAATGAAGAAATTTGCCATTTGCAGCAAAATCGTACTGATGTTAATATCTAGCATGATCGTCTCGCCAGCTTAAAATTGGATAAAATTTTCATACACCTGTTGATCATTAACTACCCAGAATGAATGAGCGCATGGGATTTGCAAACACCAGGATCAGGATCACAGCCAGGACATAAATAGCCAGTGATTCCAGCATGGCTAATGACAGCAAAACAATGCTGTTGATCTTATCACCTGCCTCTGGTTGGCGGCTGATGGCTTTTAGTCCGCTTAACGCCACAATAGCCTGTCCAATGGCTGGGACGGTGATCCCGGCAATGATTCCCGGTCCTGCAACCAGAACAGTCACGATCACAAAAATTTTATCGTAAGGTAATGTATTCCAATCCATGAGTTAACTCCTTCTTATGACTTTGTAGATTGATGGGCTTTGACAGCCCCTCCGATATATACGCATGATAACAGTGTAAAGATATAAGCCTGCAGCACACCAGTGAAAATGCTGAAGAGCATCATGGGCACAGGCACAATAATGGGTGCGATCAGGAATAAGATCGCGATGATGATTTCTTCTCCCAGGATGTTGCCAAACAAGCGGAAGGTAAGTGAGAAGGTGCGGGCGATTTCGCTGGCGATCTCAATGGGAAGCATCAGGAAAATGGGATCCACATAGTGCTTCAAGTAACCCCATAGGCCGTGCGTGCGAATTCCGAAATAGGGTACCAGTAAGAAAACGATCAGAGCCATGGCGAGCGGTGTGTTGATATCTGGGGTTGGGGACTGCAGGCCGGGAATCAGGCCCAGCAGGTTTGAAACGCCGATGAAGATCGCCAGCGTGGCCACAACAGGGAAGAAAAGGTTTGAATTCTCTTTGCCAATATTTTGGGCAATGATCCCCTGGATGGCTTCTACGAGCCACTCAATCGCATTTTGACCCATGTCGGGGCGAACTTTGAAAGTTTTTCCAATCAAATAGGCTCCAAATCCCAGTAAACCAATCATGATCCAGGTATTGATCACGGTGGAGGTAACCTGGAGGGGACCGACTGTGAAGACCAGGTTGGGGGCTAACTCCTCTGCAACAGGTTCTGGCTCATAATCCTCTGAAGATCGCAGAGCAAAGCTGATATATGCCATGGCGATGATCAGCGCGACGACAAGGATGAGGGTTAGCGTTTGTTTATTTTTCTTTGGCATGAGATACCTTGTCTATGACTTTGTTTTCTTCTTCCTCACGATGGTCATGTTTGTGTTCAATATAAAGACTATATAAATTGCTGAAGGCGATCAATACGCCAAGCACCAGCAAGCTCAGGGTCCATGTGACGCCGCGATCGCTCCGTTTGTCCAGATAATGACCGAGTAAGACGCCGCCCACAATGGGAATGACCAAATTCCATGCCAGGGTGCTGACTTGCGCCAACAATCTGGCGCCGTTGGATGCCTTTGGTCGGTCTGATGGCGCGGTTTGCAGTGCGCTTTCTTCAGCCAGTTCTTCTTTGATGGTGGTTTCCTTTTGATCCTGGTACATTATAGACCCACCTTCGTTATTTCAGATTCCTGGAGTGCTTTCTCCAAAGACAATCTGAGTTGGTTAAACTCTAAATTTGCTTCTTTGGCTAATTCAACCAGTCTGGCCGCCTGTCCTTCCAGGGCGGATGTGACGGCATCCAGATCCTCTCCTTCTTCTGCCGCGGCGGTGAGGATCGATACCCGTGTGTGCGCTGTGGATGCTTTTTGGACCTCAATAGTGCCACGATAGAAGGCGACATAACGGGTGATATCCGATTGGGTGTAGTGCAAGATCCCCGCCTCAATATAGGAGATCATTGGGGCATGCCCTGGCAGGATGCCCCACCATCCATCCGGCAGTAATACCTGGATCGACTGGGTGGATGTCTCCAAGACCTTTTTATCAGGGGTGAGCACTTCCAGCTGCATCGCAAAAGTCATTGACCCACCCGGGTTGTTTGCGCGTTATGGATGGCTTTTTGTTGTTCATCGGCTTTCAGCACCTGGTCAATGGTTCCCGTCATATAAAATAGTCGCTCGGGGACCTCGTCAAGATCACCATCAAGGATCTTCTCAAAACCACGCAGGGTGTCTTCCAATTCTACGTAAACACCCTTTCGACCGGTGAATGCCTCAGCTACAAAGAAAGGCTGTGAGAGGAAGCGTTGAATTTTACGGGCACGTTGGACAAGGAGACGGTCTTCTTCTGCCAGCTCTTCCATGCCTAGGATAGCGATCACATCCCGCAATTCCTTGTAACGCGCCAGGGTTTCACGCACACGTGTCACAATATGGTAGTGGCGATTGCCTACAATTATTGGTGTCAGGAGGCGTGAGCCAGACTCTAGTGGATCAACTGCGGGATAGAGTCCCTGGCTGGCCAGCTGCCTGGAGAGAACCACCGTGGCATCCAAATGGGAAAAGGTGGCTGCTGGCGCGGGATCGGTGAGGTCGTCAGCGGGAACGTAGATCGCCTGGATGGATGTGATGGCGCCGTTCTTCGTGGAGACGATTCGTTCTTCGAGCTCACCCACTTCCGTTGCCAGTGTTGGCTGGTAGCCAACAGCGCTCGTCATTCTGCCTAAAAGGGCTGAAACTTCGCCCCCCGCCTGGATATAGCGGAAAACATTATCGATGAAGAGCAAAACATCCTGTTGTTCTGTATCCCGAAAGTGCTCCGCCATGGTCAGGGCTGAAAATCCTACTCGGAAACGGGCGCCTGGGGGTTCATTCATCTCACCAAATACCAAAATGGCATCTTTAAGGACGTTGGATTTTTGCATTTGCAGGTAGAGGTCGTTTCCCTCTCGGGTGCGTTCACCTATCCCGGCGAAAACAGAAACCCCTTCATGCTCTGCGGATGTATGCCGGATCATTTCCATGATCAACAACGTTTTGCCAACCCCTGCACCGCCCAACAAGCCCACTTTCCCGCCGCGCACAAATGGCGCAAGCAGGTCAATTACTTTCAAGCCTGTGATGAACAGTTCGCTGGAGGGCTGCTGCTCAATATAGGCTGGTGGGGGTTGGTGGATCCCTTTCCTTTCAATATCTTCGGGAATCGGTTCGCCTTCGTCTATGACTTCTCCCAAAACATTGAAGACTCTTCCCAGGGTTGCTTTACCAACCGGGACCTGGATTTGGGAGCCTGTATCCTGGACAAGCATGTCGCGGCGAAGACCCGAAGCGGATTCCATGGACACGCCGCGGACGGTGCGTTCATCCAGGTGTTCTAAAACTTCAACTGTAATGATCCTGTCGTCAACCGGAATGGTCAGGGCGGTTTGCAGGCTGGGTAATTTTCGATCTGGAAAGCGCACATCGATCACAGGGCCGATCATGCGAACGATCTTTCCCGTATGACCGGTTGGCTTGGGTGATGGGTTCATGATGGTTCAGGCTTTCAAGGATGATTCAAGGGGGATAAGGAGGCTCGCCGCAGCGGTCATTTTATGGCAGGATAAAAGCCTGGCGCAGGACCGTTAGGGCCTGTTCGAGGTCATCGCTGTGGATCATGCACGTAACGGAAGAGACAGAGGTGCTGATGCCCGTGATGTTGATGTCATTGTCCCCCAACGTTTTGAACATGTGACTAGCGATCACCTGGCTTTCCTCAAAATCAAGACTGGAAATGCACACCAGGGCGACCTGGGAGTCATGGATCATGGTGCGGCTGCCGACCAATTCGTGGAATTTTTGTGTGATCTCAAGGGCGGATTCAAGGTCATCCTGTTCAACGCAAACCATGATGTGATCGCATTGATGCCCATCGAAGAGATGCACAATCAATTCCACGTGGATCCCTGAATCAGCCAGCTTTGAAAAGTATTGGCCTCC
>JAYELT010000155.1:0-14389 GCA_034717715.1 Chloroflexota bacterium
CTCGTCGCCTGTATGAGAAAGTTATTGACCATTCTCAATGCAATGATTCGTACTATGAAACCCTGGCAACCCACTCTTGCAGCTCCGAAAGTCTTTATTCCTGCTTGACTCTTATCACAGTTGCTACCTTGGGAAATTGTAAGAAGGGGCCACCAGCCTGAACTAAATTGATTTAACTCTTTGCATTTCTTGTATTATTTCCCCTTAAACAAAAATATAGGGCAGGTGGGAGTCGAACCCACACGGTATTACTACCGACGGATTTTAAGTCCGTTGCGTCTGCACTCCCTGTGGTCGCTGCCCACTGCCCCAAATTACACTATATGTGGGGGTTGTTTGTCATTGTGCCCATATATATAAGGGGTAATTCGGCAATAGTGAATTTATATCTTTATTAATCCTCTGTATGTCAAAGCGCTTTCTGAATTCAAACAAAGTATCTCTTCAAAGAAATTTTATCTCATAAATATGGAAGAAAAATGAGCTTATTTTTCCCAGCTTCGTTTAAGTAATTCCTCATATTGAGGAGGTGTGTACAGCGCTTTGGTCCAATATATATCCTCTAACTCTGCATCTTCTAAGTTGACATCTGTAAGGTTCGTCCGTTCGAGTTTGACCTTTCTCATAAACGTACCTGAAAGATTAGCGCCTGTAAGGTTGGCGCCAGAAAGGTTCACTTCGTCAAGAGTAGCGTTGGATAAATCTGCATTTGTCAAATCACAACCGCTTAAGTTAGCCTTTGTCAAATTTGCTTTCGAAAGATTGACTTCTTTCATTTTTGCATTACGGCAATTTGAATTTGATAAATCTGCCTTGGTGAGGGTTGCACGGGCCATAGATGCATGCATCAGGGTCGCATTAACCAGTTTGGCATTTTCAAGGATAGATTCCCAGAGATAGGCTTGAGTAAGGTTTGCCCCGGAAAGGTCTGCTTTGGTTAAATCGGACCGATACATTGCAATACTATTCAATTTGGCATCTTTAAGATTTGCTTTTCTTAAGTTTGTATCGTGGAGAGAGGCAGATTTTCCGCCCGGTTTTCCCCATACATATTTGCCATAACTTTCCACAATTTTCTTGAGTTCATTTTTATTTATTTTTTTCAAGATGTTCCTCTCTTATCACTGGTCTGTTCTATCTAATAATACTTCAATAAATCATTTTTCAGTTGATGACATAATGCAGTTGAAAATCTAACCTGTCTTTAGTATCTCATTATAAATGAACATAAATTTGAGCGATTGAGAAATTAATAATAGGAACAGGATAACAAGGTTAGAACTGTGGTTTTTTATGCCAACGGACATATTAAGGTATAAAAATACGCTCTCTGTCTTGAATAGAGAGCGTTTCACTTTTTTGAAATTGTTATAATTTGTTTAGCTGAACCGCTGCTCTATTCAGTGGTTTGGTCAGGACTTGCAGGTGTTTACGCACCTATCAACCCAGATTGTATATAATTATAATTGAAGAATCAATGGTGCCATGTAAATAAATCAGAGTTTATATATTTCATCTTGCTTAAGGCAATTTGAAAAACTAAGGGATTGGAGAGACTTGTGAAAAACAATCTAGTAATCAACAATATGAGATTTCTCCCTGTGAAATTATATCTTTACAAAACTGGTCTTGAAAACATTTTCAAAGAGAAAAACAACAGAACACTATTAGAGACGGTGAATAATAGAAGGTATAAGAAACTCAAACCAGAGGTCATGGAAATATCTCACCAAAAAATTGTTATTTGGACGGCCAATCCACCAATTGCCATCTTAATGCTTTGATTTCTAAGCATTGGGTCAATATATCTTTATATTTTCATAAAATGAATGATGTAACTAAAATCAATCGAACCGAAGTAGATATGATTAGTATCTATCAGCCGGCTTGGAATATTGCATCAAAATTATAGATAAAGATGAAGTAAACATATAAGTAAGGACATATCATCTATCATGAAATTTCGTAAATCATTTTTCCACTGTGGTGAATATTTAAGGCAAACACTTAGTACGGAAATCTCGGAAATTGAGGAGATAATCGGTTCAATAGCTTGGGAACCAACATTTAATTTTAAGACTAACGAAAAGGTTTACCAATATCAAACCGGATATAATAAAGCTTTCACAAACTTGTTCTTAAAGCAAAATTGGGAAAACCAACCTTTATTAAGAAAGTCTCCTAGATTAATTGGAGATTTTCGAAAAGGATTAGTTTTTGTTGAAATTCAATTCGGAAATAGTGCTACATTATACAGAGATTATTATAAATTCCAATATGGACTGTATAGTGGGCTTCTATCATTAGCAGTACATATTGTTCCAACAAATCCAATAGAATTTTTTCCAACAAGACCCAGAAGCATTAGTAACATGGCAAACTACAAAATTGCTCATACATGTTTTTCTGTGCTACCAATTAATGTTCCTCTTCTCTTAATTGGATTGCTACCTGAAAATTAAACAACAAAATTGATTGTCACCATAATTCCTTTACTATCAGTGGTTTATTCAACCCTGAATTTGATTTTACTCAAATTCGTTTGAGATAACCTTTTCAATCTTCTTTAAATGATTTAATCGTAAATTTCTAATTTCCTTATGATATCTCCACCCGGTGGGAAATGTTAAGAAGATAGGTATTTCTTCCTCTATAACCTTTATCTGACTTTCAATTAATTCACCATTTATTAAGGATTCTATGTATCGGTCAACATGGTCTTCTGAAACAAGGTTAAATATGCTTTTATTGAATGTGACCACTGCATTTACCTCTGTCTCTCGAATGGTTCTCTTTAATTTATCTCTTGCTTCTGGTTCAATAACTTGTTTGAAATACTCACGACCAAATATCTTCTTGATTTCTTTAGGGTAACGGGTTGGAAAAGCGTAATAGGGGTAAAAGACAAAATCAAATGGCCCCTCATACTCGACATTGAAACAGAGGTTAGCAATTTGCAGCGGGTTTAGCGCTTCTTCTCTGAAATTTATCCATTCTGTATTTCTCATTGTCTCCCAGAAGGGATTCTCACGCCCTCTAGTATTTGGTGATAAAAACATTCCCTGATGAACAGAATGGGGATGAGGGTTTGAGAAAAGCAGTATTACTTTAGGTCGGCTTGTGGACTTTGAGGGAATAAGTCTCTCGGATTTAAATATAAGGCTTTTCTCCTTGTTGTTAAATTTGTATAAATCAGGATATTCTAAATATTTAGATAATAAGCCTTCACATTGTCTTTTTACATCTTCATATATTTCACTCAATTGATAGGTTCTATAGAAATTCACGCTATTCATTTAGCCCTTCCTGTTGTGCTTTTAATAACCTGTAATATTGCTTTTGGTTTATACTAATCAATATTATAATCACCATAAGGTGGGCAGTTCTATTTGCCACATGTTCAAATTAATATTGAGATGAGAAATCAATGAAACATAAAACACCGATTCATTCGCTAATTAGATTTTCAGATAGATTGCTTGAAAATAGAGGGACCATAGAATAGCATCAGTGTTAATTCTAATTATTAAGATTTATCCTGTACGAGCTGTCCGTCCTTAAAAGTGTTGGGTTTGAAATTGCTTATTTTTGTATTGCATTGATTATTTCTGTTGCGACATCCATGATTTCGTTTGTTAATACCCAACCATAAGATAATGCATCAATTTTAGTACTATACCGGAGGTTGGCTTTAGACTTTGCTTCAGGATTGTCTGGAATTAGCAAAGTTGTAGACCAAACTTGGTCATCAAGCCGTACCATTTGTGCGTAAGATAATCCGTAATCAAGCGGCGCATAATGCTGAATGCAATCACGGTAGTCTGTGAGCTTCATACCGTATTTGTCCCAACTTGTTTTTAACCGAGTTGCTAAGGATGATGGCGTATTATTACATCGTGGCAGTGTTTTGGGAAAGGAAGATGGCACGGATCCACGTCCAGGACCAAATACTCGCCAAAGAATATACCGAGTTGAATCATATGCTCGACGGGCTGCAGTTATTAATGCATCAAACTCATAATAAGGTTCAGGGTTACGACCAAAATTCGTTAAGTTAGATTCTTTTCTCACTTGAATTGGCAGATTAACAAATTTATAGCATATTTGCCTATAAGTTTCAGCCAGTCGTTTACAGTGATAGATTGTTGCTCCAATAATGTATTGAATATTGAATAAACTGAATAACAAATCAGAGTTTTCCAAAGAGTCGGGAATTAGCTGCGACAATTGTGATTCTAAAGTGCCTTTCTCATTATCGATTGGTAAAAGGTATGTCTGCGACCGACTTTGGGTTAATTGGTCGGTTATTAACAAAGGGCGAATATCATACTTATCAGCGACTTCTTTAATTGTTATGGGATTTGAAGGTTGCTGGTTTCCAACCGTTTGGAATTGCCATAATCCCATAATAGAGCGTTGTAAAGTTACACCCTTTTCAAATACAACTTGAGTAATGTTCAATTTGGTTCTCTAAAATATAAACCCTGATAATTTTTAAGAAAATTATTTATCAGGTGAAACTTCATATTATGCTGTTAAAATACATATATTGAATTTATTCCTGATGATGACCTAACAACTATTATAACAAAGGATATTTTCTGCGATCATTCATGGTTTCTTGACCATGAATAATCAAATGATCGAAGGTCTCCACAAGACGTCGGTCCCTTCCTTACAGGACGCTTCACAGACAGGAGGCTTTGCATAAAGGACATCATCTCGATCATTTTGTAAGGCAAGGCATGCCTTGCCCCTACCTTGGGAAATTGTAAGAAGTGGCCACCAGCCTGAACTAAATTGATTTAATTCTTTGCATTTCTTGTATTATTTCCCCTTAAACACAAAAATAGGGCAGGTGGGAGTCGAACCCACACGGTATTACTACCGACGGATTTTAAGTCCGTTGCGTCTGCCTTTCCGCCACTGCCCCAAACGCTTCATTATTTTACCATTGAATGACCCCTTGTGAAGGTTCTAAAAATGGATCACAAAGCCCAAATTTTACCAGCGGACAGGCGATGGTTGATCTCTTTTGGGTGGGTGCGCACCAAATGTCGTTTATAATTCTACTCATGACTGAGTTAGGAGACCGTCTTGATGACTGACACGGTAAAGCCCCCCATTTACCTTAACCAGGACTACTCACCTGAGGAACGGGCAAACGATCTGATCGCCAGGATGACCATCGCGGAGAAGGTGGGGGAACTCATGGACGAAGCGCCAGGGGTTGAGCGCCTGGGCATCCCACCCTATAACTGGTGGAACGAAGCCCTGCACGGCGTGGCGCGCGCTGGCCTGGCTACAGTCTTTCCCCAGTCGATTGGGATGGCCGCTACGTGGAATGAGGGTCTGGTTTTACAAATCGCCTCTGCGATCTCTGACGAGGGGCGCGCGAAATATCACCAGGCACTGAGGGAAGGCAATCATGCCAGGTATTATGGGTTGACGTTTTGGTCTCCGAATGTGAATATCTTCCGCGATCCGCGCTGGGGTCGGGGGCAGGAAACTTATGGTGAGGATCCGTATCTCACATCCAGGCTGGGCGTTCAGTTTGTGCGGGGTTTGCAGGGCGATGACGCGCATTATCTCAAGACAGCGGCCTGTGCCAAACATTTCGCCGTCCACAGCGGTCCGGAAGCGGATCGGCATCATTTTGATGCCCGGGTGAGCACCCGGGACATGTTGATGACCTATTTGCCGGCCTTTGATGCCCTGGTACGCGAAGCGCAGGTTGCCGGTGTGATGGGGGCTTACAATCGCACCAACGGGGAAGCCTGCTGCGCCAGTCCAACCCTTTTGCAGGGTGTTTTGCGTCAGGATTGGGACTTTGATGGGTATATCGTTTCCGATTGCGGCGCCATACAGGATATCTATGCGCATCACCACCTGGCGGAGACACCCGAGGAAGCCACAGCGATGGCCGTCAAGGCTGGCTGCAACCTGAATTGCGGCTGTACGTATGAGTACTTATTAGGGGCAGTGGGGCAGGGTTTGTTGACAGAGCGCGATATTGACAATACACTGGCCTATCTCTTGAAAATTAAGATCCGGTTGGGCATGTTTGACCCTGAAGATCGGGTGCCTTACACACAAATTCCGATTGAAGCCGTTGATTCACCGTTTAATCAGGCGCTGGCATTGGAAACTGCCAGGCAGTCGATCGTGCTGCTTAAGAACGCTGGAGGACTGCTGCCCCTGCACAAAAACCTGAAGCAGATTGCCGTGATAGGTCCGAACGCAGATGATTCCCTTGTGCTGCTGGGGAACTATTATGGGACGCCATCAGAATCTGTGACGGTGCTGGAGGGGATAAGAAGCTTGGTTTCATCTGCAACCAGGGTGAATTATGTACGCGGGTGCGATATTCTGGGAGGGGAGCAGCCGGGATTTGAAGCGGCGCTGGAGATTGCTGAAAGCGCTGATGTAGCTGTGATGGTCATGGGGCTTTCGCAGCAGGTTGAGGGCGAGGAAGGCCAGGGTGAGGGATGCCGTGGTGATGTCACCTCACAGGGTGATCGTGAGACGATTGACCTGCCGGGTCAGCAGGAAGCCCTCCTGAAAGCCGTCGCAGAGACCGGGACGCCGGTCGTGTTGGTGTTGTTGAATGGGAGTTCGCTGGCGGTCAACTGGGCTGAAGTACATATCCCAGCCATCATGGAGGCGTGGTACCCGGGCCAGGTTGGGGGGCGCGCTGTGGCAGAAGTCCTGTTTGGGGACAGCAATCCCGGCGGCAGGCTGCCGGTGACCTTCTATAAGTCCGTTGCGGATCTCCCGCCCTTTGAAGATTACGCTATGGCCGGCCGAACTTACCGATATTTCAAAGATGAGGTCCTGTATCCCTTCGGATATGGGCTGAGTTATACCAGTTTTATGTATGATCACCTTGTGCTAAGCCATGACCACATGGCTGGCGGAGAGACTTTGCAAGTCTCCTGTGAAGTGCGCAACGTGGGAGACCGGACAGGTGATGAAGTCGTGCAGATCTATCTGCGTGATGAAGAAGCTTCGTGGCCGGTGCCGCGCCACAGCCTGGTGGGGTTCAAGCGGATACGATTAGCAGCTCAGGCGAAAACACAGGTGCATTTCAGCATATATCCCAGGCAGTTTGCCTGTGTGGATGAAAATGGGCATTGGATCATCGAACCCGGCGTTTTCACCGTCTTTGCAGGGGGTGGTCAACCTGGAACCGAGGGAAGCCTTTTTGCCAGCGTGGAAGTGGTTGGCGAACCTTTGATAATAAACGAGGGTTTCAGCGCTTCAGGTTGAGGCGCTGAAATTTCTAGCGAGAAAGAAAATCGTTTAATGACGTTACCTTTATCGATTTGGACCTGGCTGATGGCATTTCTGCCCGTGCTGGTGGTTGTGCTGCTCATGCTCATTTTCCGCTGGGGCGGAAGCCGGGCTGGGGCAATGGGATGGTTTACTGCCCTGCTGATTGCGGTGCTCTTTTTTGGGGCGCGCTTTGAACTGCTGGCTGTGGCACAGATCAAAGCCGTTTTACTCAGCCTGGATGTGCTGTACATCATTTGGCCTGCACTGCTGCTGTTTAATATTGCACGTGAGGCGGGTGCCATCCGCATGATTGGCTACGCCCTGCCTGGCCTGACGGATGACAAGGTGATGCAGTCGTTGTTGATCGGATGGTTGATGGCTTCCTTCCTGCAGGGCATGGGTGGGTTTGGTGTACCGGTGGCGGTTGTGGCACCGCTGCTGGTGGGTCTGGGCTTTGCACCTATCCAGTCTGTGGCGATAGCTTCTTTTGGTCATGGGTGGGCAGTCACCTTTGGATCGCTGGCAACCTCATTCCAAAGCTTGATGGCAGTTACCGGTTTGCCCGGTGAGATGCTGGCTCCGCTGACGGCTTTGCTCCTGGGGATTGCTTGTCTTCCCAGCGGATTATTGGTGGCTTTGATCGGCAGCGGTTGGAAGGGACTCAAACACGCATTGGTGCCAGTCGCCCTGATCAGTGCCGTCATGGGGGTGGTACAGTACTTGCTCGCCACGAATGGACTCTGGACGCTGGGCGCGACCGGTGCATCGATTGCAGGATTGCTTGTCATGTTGGGATGGCTGCACCTTCCCATTGGTCAGCAGGAAGTTGAAAGCAAACCCAATGTCGTGAAGAACCCGGAAGATGCGGGTAAGAATTTATGGCTTTCGCTGTTTGCTTATGGCTTACTGGTCGTACTGGCTTTTACGGTGAACCTGATCCAACCGGTGCAGGCTTTTCTGAGCCAGGTTTCATTTACCCTGGCGTTTCCGGAAACGATCACGGAATTTGGCTGGACAACAACGGCAGGAGATGGGCGCGTGATCAACTTTTTCATCCATCCTGGCGCAATCCTTTTATACACTTGTGTCATTGCATTTGTGTTTTACCGGGCATTCGGTTACATTAAAAAGGGTGCCATAAGCCGTATCCTCAAGCGGGTTGTAAAAAGCGGCCTTAATTCCAGCCTGGGCATCCTGGCGATGGTTGGGGTGGCGTCAATCATGCTGCACAGCGGGATGACTTATTTATTGGCGGAAGGTCTCAGCGTCAGCGTAAGCCGCCATTTCTACCCGGCTGTAGCGCCATTTATCGGTGCGTTGGGTGCTTTCATCACGGGAAGCAATAATAATTCCAATGTGCTGTTCGCGGTGCTGCAGCAGAACGCAGCAGCGTTGATGAACCTGAGCATACCGTTGATCCTGGCTGCACAAACAGCAGGTGGTGCCCTCGGAAGTGTGCTGGCTCCTGCGAAGGTGATCGTAGGGTGCAGCACTGTGGGGCTTAGCGGTGAAGAGGGTTCCGTGATGCGCAAGATGCTGTTTTACGGTGCGTTCACCATTGGAATGGTCGCATTGACCGCTTTTGTGATCAACTTGATCTCTTAGAAAGGATTTTTAAAGAACAGATGTCAGTAAAAAACCAGAACAAACTGATCCCATTGCGTGTCATATTACTTGCCATGCAGATCCTTTTGCCTTTTGCGTTATATTTTACACTTGAGCGGCAGAGTCCTGTGCGTGCCTGGGCTATCGCGATTGTTTTCCTGGTCAATATGCTGGCGATGGTAGGCTTGGCATGAAGAATGGGTTTTCGAACCGAGGCGGATGGTGCAGCCAGGTGCTGTATACTTTGAGTCTCGTGTGCCTGGGAGTGGGGTTGTTTATGTTGGGTTGGGCTGTGTGGCCTGTTCCTACTTCAGCAGTGCAGATTCCCATTTTAAAAGGTCTCTTACCCGGTGCGCCAGCCGGGACAGGCTATGCCAGCCTGATGGATTACACACTGAGCGTTTCCTGGCCGCGTTGGCTGCGTGTGGGCGATGTGGGATCAATCCAATTGGCACTGACTGAAACAAGCCTTGGTCAAGGGGATGTAGATGAACGAGAGGTTCAAATCGTGGTGGCAGAACCACTTATGGGAAGTCTCACTCTGTCACCGCTCGGGACATTTCAGGCCAATCTTGCACCCGGCAATGACCTATCAATGACCTGGGATGTAGAGGCGAAAGAGGATGGAGAATATGCTGGTAAGGTGTTGGTGTCCTTTGGGTTTTATGATGAGGAATTAGATAAAATGATGGTTGTGCCGGTGGCTGTGGTGGATGCGCTGATCATCTTTACAGCGTTGTGGGGAATGGGGTCACGGTTGGCGATGTGGTTTGGCCTGGTGGGAATCGTGCTGTGGGGGGTGCTGTTCTTGTTGGGGCGAATGGCGCATGTAAAGGGTAGGTAATCAGGTCTTTAGGTGATCAGGAAATAGGTGCTTAGGAAAATGGAACAAGATAACAAGCATAAAAATGAAAAACAAACTACGCAAACACAGAATCTTACAAGATCAGCCTTTGTGGGTCTGAAAGCAGGCTGCCTGACCTTTGTCGTGGCTGGCGCTGCGCTGGGGGTGGGCCTGTTATTGGATACCCGCCTGGGAACATATCCGCGCTGGACATTGATTTTGTTGATCGTCAGCGCGCCTTTCACGCTGGGCGGCGTGTATTGGATGGCGCGCCGCGCACTGAAAAAGGCAGGGGGAAAGGACAGGGGTGAAGAGCGGGATGAAATTGATCCTGGATCGTAGATCAAATTTTGCAAATCAATCTATGTAAACAACCAATAAAATTCCCATGTAAAGACGAGGCAAATACCGCGCCAACGAATATCTTATCAATAATCATAAGGGTTGGTTATTAAATGTAAAATTGCTAAGCGCAACCCATCAGCATACGCAAGTCTGGCATATCTGCTTTTATCTATAAAACTCCCCAAAACCGAACAGTATTGTCCTCACTCCCGGAGGCGATGGTCTTCTCATCCTAGGAAATGCGGACAATGCTACCATCATCTGAAGTCCCTTTCAGTATGCAGAGGAAATCCCATCGTAAGTTTGAACGGGAAACCAATAATGATTGAATAATGAGGGGGGTTAGGCACACCCCATATTTGTTCGCAATCCGCCGCAGGATGTAAAGAGAGATGTAACTATAAGACTCCGGCCTTATTCTTCTGCCTGCCAGTAAACTTTGACATGGCTCCCGTAAGACATGGTTGAAATTTTTATTTCGATATTAAACTGGATTCCTTCCGGCGTGGTGATCCTGGCTTTCATGACATCTTCCCACTGTTCATAGGTCGGCTCATCTACTTGCCAACCCAGAGAAGATAGCTCAGAAGTGTAGAATTCAAGAACCTGATCTGCAGATTCAGAGATAGAATAAGAAAACATACCGCCGAAATCTGTGATATCCTTTGCATTTTTTGGGATGGGAATGAAATCTTTGGGTAAATATGAACACAGGGTTGGCAGTTGGACTTTCACCTGGTCAAAATCGTAAACTTCGTAGCTGAAAGCAGCTTCACCGCTATAGGTTGCATAATTGAACTCCAGTGAGCCGCTGAAGGTTCCTTCTGCTTTCACAAAAAAGGCAGGATCGCGAGATATCCAGACCTTGCCTTCAATATTGGTAATTTCATTCACAAAAAAGAATTCTAGATTATCAATGGCATAGACATCTGTCATAAATCCATTTATTAGTATGTTTTCTTCTAAAAATTCTCCTGGGGTAATTGCCCGCAGCATTCTTGTGGTCGTTACATCAGAATAATGGCTGGTGTCTTCGGGTTGGGTTATCTCGCATTTACGTCCTCCCCAATAGGCGTCGCTGACATAATAATGATGACCATCATAACGCGCCCATTCATTTTTCCCATTCAAATGTTCATCTGGGAAAACAATAGTATCTATCTCATGGAGACGTTCTCTCTTCTTCTCGATTTCGATCAGGTATTTCTGTGACCCGGTCATAGAAATACCATTTTCATCTTGACCCGTAAGCTGGATTTGAAACTTTTCCCTGAAATTATCCAGGTTTTCCTGCCCTGCGGTGAGCTGTAACTTTTCTAATTTTCCCTGGGACCAGAGTTCAAAATCTGAGGGAAAATCATATGAATCGCTAACCTCATCCTGAAACAGACTGGCAATGCTGATGAACTTGCAGCCGCAGGCGGCGAAAGCGAGGAAAATCAAAGAGAAAAGCATTGTTTTTCTTTTCATTTTTTCACCTTTTGGCATGTTTTTGTTCAACGATTGAGAATGAGTATAACATGTTTTACTTCCAGTCTTGAAAACCCGGGTTGGTGTGGGATCACCATGGTCTTTTCCCATCGGAAAGCCAGTGTTGGGACAACAACACTTATTTATCTCATCATACGAATATTTAAAAAGGTTTATGATTATCCGAGAATGCTCGTTGGATCTCAGGTGCCTTTATGCAATGAAAGAAGGCAAGGATACAGATGTAGTTCGGATTTTCTTATCCGACGACCTTATGATTTATCGTAAATTGAATTCGAGCTGCATGAAAATTGTGACAATCTTATCTTATCAAAGATTAAAATTGAGGCTTGCGAAAAAATTTGTGATCCCTTGATTGAATTCCCGGTTCAGGTTATATTAAACCTACATGGTTGACTCTCATCCATTTAATCACAGAAAGGATAACTGTTCTTGATAATTGAACACAAGAAGCGCTTAAGTGACTGCCTGGCTGAACTGTCTGATTGGGTTGTAAACGATTATCATGACACGGTGATCACCGGCATCGCCTGGGATTCGCGTAATGTTCAACCTGGTGATGTTTTTTTCGCAATGCAAGGGGAAAGTTTTGACGGACACCAATTCATTCCGGCGGCTGTTGAGAGGGGAGCAGCAGCCATCGTTGGAACTCGTCCCTCTACCGCCTTACAAGTGCCCTATGTGCAGCTTCAGGGTGATGACCGGCTGGCGCTGGCAAAATTTTCAGCTGCTTTTTACGATCATCCCTCGCGATCGCTGATCGTGATCGGCATCACGGGCACCGATGGCAAAACGACTGCTACCAATCTGGTCTACCACATCCTGCACACCGCCGGAATCCCTGTGGGGATGATTTCCTCGGTAAACGCAATGATTGGGGAAGAAGCCTTCAACACAGGCTTTCACGTTACCACACCTGCAGCCCCCGGTATTCAACATTACCTGGCCCAAATGCTAACTGCAGGACTGACTCACGTTGTTTTGGAGACGACTTCTCACGGGCTTGCGCAGAAACGAGTTGCGGCGGTGGATTATGACATGGCAGCGGTCACTAACGTGACCCACGAACACCTGGATTATCACCGGACTTATCAGGATTATCTACAAGCTAAAGGCTTGTTGTTTGAAAGTTTATCCACACAAGGGGCGAGCGGCAAAGATTTTTCAAAACTAGCTGTGTTGAATAAAGACGATGAGTCCTTTGAATATCTGAATAAAATTTCACAGGTTCGCACAGTTTCGTATAGTATATCTAATGAAGCAGACCTGTGGGCTGATGAGATCGAATTTACACCAAAGAGGTTAAGCTTCAAGGTGCATGGGCTGGGGGAAGATTTCTTAATCAGGAGCCCCTTGATTGGAAAGTATAACGTCCACAACAGCCTGGCTGCAATTGGTTTGACAGTCGCCGGTTTGGGGATACCGGTCCTCATTGTGCAGGAGGCTTTTAGAACGATTAAGACAATCCCGGGTCGGATGGAGCAAATTGACCTGGGGCAGGATTTCCTGGCAATTGTTGACTTTGCCCATACACCCAACGCAATTAAACAGGCACTGATGACAGCTCGAGCGTTAACGGATGGGAAATTAATCGTCGTTTTTGGCTCTGCTGGTTTACGTGATGTCGAAAAACGAAAAATGATGCCAGAAACCGCTGCCAAGATTGCAGATGTTATGATCCTGACCGCAGAAGACCCACGCACGGAATCGCTGGAATCAATCCTGGCGGATATGGCTGAGGGGGCAGTACGGGGTGGCGCTGTGCAGGGAAAGGATTTCTGGCTGGAACCAGATCGAGGGACTGCCATACGAAAAGCCGTAGCCAGTGCAAGCGCAGGTGATCTGGTGATCCTGTTCGGTAAAGGGCATGAGCAGTCTATGTGTTTTGGCGATATCGAATATGCTTGGGATGATCGAACGGCTCTGAGGGCAGCACTATCAGATCGACTGGGGATTCCTGGCCCCAAGATGCCAGAACTGCCAACCAACCCCGGTTGGCGCGCTGATTAGCCTTGAAAGGGAGTTGGAAAATGGGAAAGCTGAAAATAGAAGACATCACTGCGGAATTGATCAATGAACGACTGCGTGAGAATCTCAACAAACAATGCCCTGTGACCCTCTACAATACCTTTCATGGTGTGCCGATTAACTATGAGGCAGAAGTGGCGATGATCCATCCTCACTTTTTAGGGTTAATTGTGCACCCTTACCAGGCAGTTTGCATCAAGTTGGAGCGGCGGACTTATTTGGAGACTAAATCCATCCCTACGTTGATCAGGGCTTATCCCGTTTCAATTGATTACACCAATCACGTTGTGATGCTTAAGGACATGATGGTCCCTAAAAGCATTACAACAGATCTGTTTCATTCCTGGGTGGCACCTGACAAAGCGATTGATGTTGAAATCAGCTCCGATGATGGAAGTGAACTGACAGCGCCCCTGATGGAAATTGCAGTGTTGGAGGGGAACAGCATCCGGGTTGTCATTTCCGCCCCCAAGGACATCAACTATGCCCGTCATGATGATGTGGGGTTGGTGTTCCGATTAGAACGAGGCGGGAACCTTGTGCAGGTGCAGGGTGAGGTGCATTCGTTGACCAAGATCCGAAAACAGGATGGGAAACGGATGGAAGTCGCAGGGAAAGCGATAATGGGGGATGAAATATCTGTTTTAGCGTATATTGCCAAGCGTGAGGATGAGATCATGGGGACTTTGGATAAGGCTTATCAGAAGCTGCGGAAGAGGAAGAAGGCGCGGAAGAAGTAAGGTCGGTTAAGACATAAATCGCACGCTTGTAAGCGTGCGATTTTCGTTTTCAATGAATAAA